>JAXDBC010000017.1:0-77395 GCA_034679225.1 Bacteroidales bacterium
ACTTTCTACTTTCTACTTTCCACTCTCTTCTCCCCTATCGGTATTTCCTTCCTGCTTTCTTTTCCGAAGATTTTCTTTTCTTCTTTTTCTCCTTGTACTTCAGATCAGTATCCCTGCGGTTTGCAGACATCCGTTCCTGAACAGCCGGTGACTGTATTTCCACTGCCCGCTTTTTTTGATCCTTCAGGTATTCGTTGTACTCTTTCTCCAGCTTCTTCTGATCTGCCGCCTGTTTCTTTTTTGCCCTGACCACGCTTGGCGACTCCCTGTATTTCACCTGCCTGGTGTTAAGGCTTTTTCCAAAAATATTCCTTTCGGGATTACGGCTGCCCTTATTAACTCTCTGGGCTTCGCATACCGCGCCGGTGAGAAAAAGTAAAAGCATTATCGGCAACAGTCTTCTGAATGACAGATATTTCATTTTCAGGTCGTTTTATCAGATCAATACCTGTAATGGTCGGGTTTGTAGGGTCCGTTCCGGTCAACACCGATATAAGCTGCCTGTTCCTCCGAGAGCTTTGTAAGTTTAACTCCCAGCTGGTCGAGATGAAGCCTTGCCACCTCTTCGTCGAGATGTTTCGGAAGCCTGTAAACTCCAATCTCATAAGGCTTTGTCCAGAGCTCGACCTGGGCAAGAGTCTGGTTACTGAACGAGTTGCTCATCACGAATGAAGGATGCCCGGTTGCACATCCCAGGTTCACCAGGCGGCCTTCGGCAAGCAGGAAGATCTCATGACCATCGGGGAACACGTATTTATCAACCTGCGGTTTTATGTTGACCCTCCTGGCTCCTTTCATTTCATTAAGAAGGTCCACCTGTATCTCATTGTCGAAATGACCTATGTTGCATACGATGGACTGATCCTTCATCTTCATCATATGTTCGAGGGTGATCACGTCCTTGTTGCCGGTTGCTGTTACGAAAATATTTGCCTCGGCCAGGGAATCCTCAACCGTTTTCACCTCGAAACCTTCCATAGAAGCCTGAAGGGCGCATATAGGATCTATTTCGGTAATAATGACCCTTGCCCCGTATGCCCTCATCGATTTGGCGCAACCCTTGCCTACATCACCGTAGCCGCAGACCAGCACCACCTTTCCTGCTATCATGACATCGAGAGCCCTTTTGAGGCCGTCGGCCAGCGATTCGCGGCATCCGTAAAGGTTGTCGAATTTTGATTTCGTTACCGAGTCATTCACATTGATGGCGGGAGCCAGCAGTTCTCCTTTTTCCATCATCTGATAAAGCCTGTTAACCCCCGTGGTTGTTTCCTCTGAAATACCTCTCAGCTCGCTGACAAGCCTGTGCCATTTACCCGGATCCTGCTTAAGAATCTCCTTAAGGGTATCGAAAATAATTCCTTCTTCCCTGCTTGAGGGTTTAGCGTCGAGTATAGACGGATCTTTCTCGGCCTTGTATCCCAGATGAACGAGAAGAGAGGCATCGCCGCCGTCATCGACAATCATGCCGGGTCCTTTTCCTCCGGGGAAAGAAAGGGCCATTGCCGTGAAGCGCCAGTATTCCTCAAGCGATTCGCCCTTATGGGCAAATACCGGGATTCCCCTTTCAGCTATTGCCGCTGCCGCGTGATCCTGTGTGGAGAATATATTACAGCTTGCCCATCTGACATCGGCTCCAAGCTCTACAAGAGTCTCAATCAGAACGGCTGTCTGGATTGTCATATGAAGCGAACCCGTGATTCTTGCTCCCTTCAGGGGTTTCTGAGAGGAGTATTTTCTTCTTATTGCAAGAAGGCCCGGCATTTCCTTTTCCGCTATTTCAATTTCCTTTCTTCCGAAAGCAGCCAGGGAAATATCCTTAACCCGGTAATTTTCAACAGAAACAATCTGGTTCATTTATTCAGTTTTATTATTCGCGTCAAAGTTAACAATAAAATCAATGGGCTTGTTCAGGTCAGCAATCTCAGTGATTCGATCATGTCGAGTTTCATCCGGGCAGCAAGCTGTTCCATGCTTTCGAATTTCTTTTCATCCCTGAGCCGGAACCTGAAAACAACCTTTAGCGTCTTCCCGTAAAGATCACCGCTGAAATCGAATATGTGAACCTCTACTGTTCTGATTTTCCTGTCGCTGTTCACGGTCGGGTTCATACCTATGCTCAGCATTCCCATGTATTTTTCCCTGCCGATATAAACCTCAACGGCATATACCCCGTCGGCCGGGACCAGCTTGTTGGCCGGTGGTTTCAGGTTAGCTGTCGGGAATCCCAGAACCTGGCCGAGCTTGTTTCCTGGAATTACCTCTCCGCTCAGGGAATAGAAGTATCCCAGGCATGAATTTGCCGTTTCGAGCCTGCCGCTCAGTAGGGCACCGCGGATGGCGGTCGAGCTGACAATGCCTTCGGGGCCCCTGAGGCCTTCAATCTGTTCCGTTCCGATACCGTGAAGGCCGGCATGCCTGCTTATGCTGTCGAAGCCGCAATCCCTGCCTGTTCCGAAATGGCTGTCATGCCCCACCAGAAGAAATCCCGCTCCTATCCTGCCTGCAAGGATTTCACTGATGAACCGGCCGGTATCCATAGCGGCAAGCTCTCCGGTAAAAGGCATTACTACAATATGATCTATCCCTGACCTTAGAAGAAGTTCCATTTTCTCTTCAGGTGTCGACAGGAATTTAAGGTCGTCCTTTGGACCCGGGAGTACAAGCTCCGGATGCGGGTCGAAGGTAATGACAACGGATTCCCTGCCTGCATTGGCTGCTTTCAGCGCAAGCCGGTCAAGAAGAGCCCTGTGTCCCAGGTGGACCCCGTCAAAAACCCCAACGGTTACGAAAGGACTTATGAGTGAAGGGTAAGCATTTACATCTTGAAAGATCATCGTCATTTAACTATTCCCCAGACAAAAATAAGAAAGCCTTTCAAAACGGGATAAATAAGTAATTCAGATTTTGTATTTTTACAGAGTGTCCCCTTATAAAACTACTATGAATCCTGTAGATTTTTATTTGTCCGATCCCTGGCTGAATCCTTTCAGGAAAATTATAGAAAGCCGTATAAAGAAATGCCGGGCAAAGGAAGCTGAGCTTAGCGGTGACGGAGAGCTAAAGGATTTTGCTATAGGGCATTTTTACTACGGGCTTCACCGCGACGGCGACGGGTGGGTATTCAGGGAATACGCCCCAAACGCTGAAAAGATTTTTCTCACAGGTGTTTTCAGCGGTTGGAAGGAAAAATCCGCCTACAGGATGAGCAGGATAAACCGCGACGGTGACTGGGAGATAAAACTGCCCTCCGGAGCGCTTAATCACGGCGACCTGTACAAGCTTTCCGTTCACTGGAAAGGAGGCAGGGGCGAAAGGATCCCCTCCTACGCAACCAGGCTGGTGCAGGATGATACCACCAAGATCTTCTCAGCACAGGTATGGTATCCTGAAAAGGAATATGAATGGAAGATCAGGGATTTCAGGCCGGTGCCGACTGCCCCTGTTATCTACGAAGCCCACGTAGGCATGGCGACGCCTTATGAAAAGGTGGGAAGCTTCCGCGAATTCACCGAAAACGTGCTGCCTGTAATTGTACGCTCGGGTTATAACACCATACAGCTGATGGCAATCCAGGAGCACCCGTTTTACGGGTCATTCGGTTATCATGTATCAAGCTTTTTCGCCGTCTCCTCCCGTTTCGGAACTCCTGAGGAGCTTAAGGAGCTTATCGACACAGCTCATGAATCGGGGATTAGGGTTATAATGGACCTTGTCCACTCCCATTCGGTGAAAAATGTGGCCGAAGGGCTGGGGCTCTTTGACGGTTCGCCCGGACTTTATTTCCATACAGGACCGAGGAGGCATCATGTTGCATGGGATTCACTTTGCTTCGATTACGGCAAGGACCACGTTCTGCATTTTCTCCTGTCCAACTGCAGGTACTGGCTCGAGGAATATAAATTCGACGGCTTCAGGTTCGATGGTGTTACAAGCATGATCTACTATGATCACGGCCTCGAGAAAAACTTCACCAGGTATGATGAGTATTTCGACGGCGGTCAGGATGAGGATGCCCTGGTCTATCTTTACCTGGCTAATAAGACCATACATCAGTACAAGCCTGAAGCTATCACCGTGGCTGAGGAAATGAGCGGCATGCCGGGCATAGCGGCTCCCTGCCGGGAGAAAGGTTACGGCTTCGATTTCAGGCTCTCGATGGGTGTACCCGACTACTGGATCAAACTAGTCAAGGACACAGCTGATGAGAACTGGGACATGGGGCAGCTTATTCATGAACTGAGCCAGCGTCGTCCCGAAGAAAAAATAATATCGTACTGCGAATCGCACGACCAGGCTCTTGTTGGCGACAAAACACTTATATTCAGGATGATCGATGCAGAGATGTACACCGGGATGTCAAAATCGTATCACAGCCTGACTCTCGATCGCGGAATAGCCCTTCACAAGATGATAAGGCTGATAACTTTCTGTGCTTCGGGCGGAGGCTACCTGAACTTCATGGGCAATGAGTTCGGCCACCCGGAATGGATCGATTTCCCGCGCGAGGATAATAACTGGAGTTACAAGTATGCCAGGCGCTTGTGGCATCTTGCCATGAATGAAGACCTGAAATATTCATTCCTGATGAAGTTCGACAATGCCATGCTTAAGCTTCACAGGGAATACAGACTTCTCGACGAAAGATACATGAACAGGATCTATGATAATAATTATGACAAGATAGTTGCCTTCACCAGGGGAGAATTCCTGATGGTATTCAATTTCCATCCGAACAAGTCATTCACCGATTATGGAATACCGGTTAAGGGAAAATTCCGGATAGTATTGGATACTGATGATCCCAAATTTGGTGGATTTGACAGGTTAAAAAGGAATGTCAGCTATACCTCCATAAGAAAAACACAAAGGCAGACACTCGATCAGCCTTTTTATCTGTATCTGTATCTGCCTTCGCGAACCGGACTGGTTCTCAGGAATGAGCCCATAAGGAGGGCCACCGATATCTAATCAATCCACCTGAGCAGGTAGAAATCCTGCTTGTGCGGAAGGTCCTTGTGTTTCGGATATATCCTTATACCGTAAAAGAAGGTGCCTGCTTTTTCAGGAACCAGGTTAGCCCTGTAAAGGCATTTCCCGTTCTTGCTGCTGACCAGCTTGAATTCCTGGCTATCGACAAATTCATATTCCCCGTTCTTGTTAAGTTCGGTGAAAACGAATTCGACTCCGACATTTTCCCTTGGTATCTTCTTTATATTCAATGCTATTTCAGCCTTGTAATCATGTCCTGAATGGTAGACATTATCATTAGGCTGTTCGAAGCTGTAATTCAGGACTTCTATATTATCCCATTCCTGTCTCATGGTATTTTTCCAGGAAGCCATTTCCTTGGCTTTCTCGAAGTTGTTTGCTTTGAAATACTTGCTTCTTGGCCACAGCTTCAGGTAATATCTTTCAATATAATCGTCAAGCATTCTGCGCATGGTGAATTCCGGTGCGATCTTCACCATGGTGTTCTTGATATGGCTTATCCATTCTACCGGCACGCCTGCCTCATCCGCGGAATAATATGCTGGTATTATTTCATATTCCAGCATATTGTAGATTGTTTCGGCATCGACGTCATTCTGGAGTTCCTGGTTGGTAAACGATCTTTTCTTGGGGAGAGCCCATCCCGCGTAGGCGCGGTAGCCCTCGACCCACCATCCGTCGAGCACGCTGAAATGGATTGTGCCATTCATCACTGCTTTTTCGCCGCTTGTGCCTGAAGCTTCCAGCGGACGGGTAGGAGTATTTAGCCAGATGTCGACTCCCCTGATAAGCTGCTTTGCAAGTTCTATATCATAGTTCTCAAGGAAGAGAACTTTTCCTGTAAACTGAGGCATCTGGGAAATCTCCACTATCCTCTTTATGAGATCCTGTCCACCGCCGTCGTGCGGATGGGCTTTTCCGGCATAGATAAACTGTACCGGCCTGTCGGGATCATTGACTATCCTTGCCAGCCTGTCCATATCCCTGAACAAAAGGGAAGCCCTTTTGTAAGTGGCAAACCTGCGTGCAAACCCGATAGTCAGCGCCTTGTCGTTCAGATGAGTGCTTATGTTCAGGAGAGTTCGGGGGCTTACATGCTTATCTATCATATCAGACTGCAGTCTTTTCCGTATGTTCACGAAGAGTTTCTTTTTAAGTGCAGTCTTCACTTCATAGATCTTCTTGTCGTCAATAGTATAGAGTTTCTCCCAGAGGTTTCTGTCGGTCTGGTCGAAATTAGCGGTTCCAAGAAGATCCCTGTAAACTTCCTGCCACTCCGGAGCTATCCATGTAGGGTAATGGACACCATTCGTGACATGGCCGATATAAAGCTCCTCCTTAAGGTATCCGGGCCACAGTTTATTAAAGAGCCCCTGTGTAACCTCGCCATGAAGCTTACTAACCCCGTTCAGTTCCTGCGACATATGAGTCGCCAGGTAGCTCATGTTGAATTTCCTGTCGGCATCCCCGGGGCAGCGGCCGAGATCCATCAGCTGATCCCAGGTTATATTGAGCCTTGTATGGTAATGCGAAATGTATTTTCTCAGCAGATCTTCCTCGAAGGCATCATGGCCTGCCGGCACCGGCGTGTGAGTGGTGAACAGGGTGGATGGCCTTATTGTTTCGATGGCCTGATCGAAGGTAAGATGATACTCCTCGATAAGTTTTCTTATTCTTTCAAGGCTTATAAAAGCCGAATGGCCTTCATTGCTGTGATAGAGTTCGGGAACGATTCCCATTTCGTTAAGAGCCCTTATGCCTCCGATACCGAGGATAAGTTCCTGCTTGAGCCTGTTCTCATGGTCGCCTCCATAGAGGTAATGGGTTATCGAACGGTCTTCGGGCAGGTTATCCTCAAAATCAGTGTCGAGCAGGAAGAGGGACACCTTGCCTATTTTTGCTTCCCATATCCGGATATTCACTGTTCGTCCCGGCCAGACAATGCTCACCGTACGGTGTTTTCCCTCGGCATCCTTGACAGGACTGATGGGTAGTCGCGAAAATTCCTCAGCCTCATAGATGGTAAGCTGTTCTCCCTTAAGTCCGAGTTTCTGCTTGAAATAGCCAAAGCGGTAGAGAAGGCCTATCCCTATAATATTCACATTGGAATCGCTTGCTTCCTTAAGGTAATCGCCCGCGAGTATTCCCAGACCTCCGGAGTATATCTTGAGGCAGGGATGTATACCGAATTCCATGGAGAAATAGGCAACCGACGGTTTTTCAATATCCCACGGTCTGTTGATATAGTCCCTGAAAGCCTTCATTATCATGTCGAGATCGGCAATGAATTCATCGTCATCCTCGAGGACCAGCAGCCGTTTATAGTCTATCTTTTCAAGAAGCAGTTTGGGGTTATGCTGAACCTTTTCCCAAAGTGAGGGATCCATTCTCCTGAAAAGAGATTCGGCTTCCGTGTTCCACGACCACCAGAGATTGTTGGCCAGTTCCTTGAGCGATGACAGTTTGTCGGGAACATCGCTCTGTATATAAATATCCTTCCAGACAGGTATCTGGTGAGGTTTCCGTACCTCCCTTCCCGGAGCCTCAACAAACTGAGTGAATTCCCGTGGCTCCTCTCTTCTTATACTGCTCTGTTCCAGGGCTATTTCATAGGCCTCGAAGTAATGTTTCACCAGGTTGTCCCACATGGCTATCCTGGATATCTCATGAGCCATGAACCTGGCTTCCCTGATCTCTCCTTCGGAAAGGCTCAGGTATTTCCTTATGAAATCCCTGATATCGCTGACGACACTTTTTTCGTTGTCATCAGTCCTTTCTATTATTGCAATTCCGTTTCCATGATCCTTGTAATACTCCTTTACCCACAGGCCGAATCCCGATAGCGAAGTGGTAATAGTCGGAATGGAGAACATAAGGCTTTCGAGGGGAGTGTATCCCCAGGGTTCATAGTATGAAGGGAACACCGACAGATCGAAGCCTATAAGGAGGTCGTAGTACGACAGGTTGAATATCCCGTCGTTACCGTTCAGGTATGAAGGTGCAAATATAATCTTGACCTTTTCTTTCTTTTCATTTGTAAGACCGTTACGGCTAATATTTCCGAGCACCGGATCGCTTGACGGATAATGCAGGCAATGAGTCAGGTAACGGTCGACCCCGTTCGGCGAACCGTTATTGTACAGAATGTCTATCAGATCCTCGCGGGGCCCCCGGTGGTAAGCAGGCATCAGAAGGAATGCAACGCATTCGCGGTCGAGTTTCTCTTCCTTGTTAAGCTCCCCGAGGGAGTCGATGAAGATATCGACTCCCTTGTTGCGGTATTCATATCTTCCGCTGTTTACAATGAACATGCAGTTTTCGTCAAGTTTATATCCGAGTACTGCCTCAGCGACACTTCTCAGTTTATCCCTTGCTGCCTGCTGTTTCTTTGCGAATTCCTGGGCAAGAGGGACGAATGAATCTTCAAAGCCGTTGGGGGTCACCAGGTCGACGTTCTTACCTAGGAAGTATGAGCATTCCTTCGCGGTTATCCCGCTTACTGTGGTGAATACATCGGCTTCGGCAGCCGATATTTTTTCAAGCGACTGTTTTGCAACCACATTGAATTCCCTGGCAATCTGAACGGAATTATATTCCTTGAGTTTACCGTAGAGAGGCCTGTTGTTACCGGCAATCGACCGCCCTAACACTGTGGCATGGGTTGTAAAGGCTGTGGCTATCCACGGAGCGGATTTCTCGAGGTACAGTATTCCCGTACCGGTCATCCATTCATGAAACTGCGCGATGATATTATGGTGCTCACGGTAGCACGATGTAAAGCTTTCAATCACCTTCCCGGCGGCATAGCCGAACAGGGCAGGCTCCACGTAGTCCCATTGACCGGTTATGCTGTCGAGTTTATATGTTTCCCAGAACCTGGCAAATATTTCATTCTGT
Organism: Bacteroidales bacterium; assembly: GCA_034679225.1. GTDB lineage: Bacteria > Bacteroidota > Bacteroidia > Bacteroidales > VadinHA17 > LD21. Next base: position 8,890 of record JAXDBC010000017.1, read on the forward strand.
TGTCCGAAATAAGGTGTAAAATCAATAAGCAGAACAATAGGTTTCCCGGCAATGTTCCAGCGGCCGGTTTTAACTCTCAGTCCTTCATTTTCAGCCAATGACCTCCACTCGGGAAACAAGGATTCATCAGGGATGAACTCCGGATTTTTAACGTCTTCTCTCCACACATCGGGCCCGATGGTAATATAGTTATCTCCAAGCTCATTGACTATGTTCAGCGCTTTTGTTGAAATTACAGTATGAATACCTCCGACCTTGTTGCATACTTCCCAACTGGTCTCAAAAATTAGTTCAACATTCATTATACAATATATTGGTTCAGATTTTAAGTTTATACCACTAAAGAATATAACTCAGATTTACCTGGAAGATTTTCCCGGTTTCGTTTTTTTAGTGGTTATTTTTTTCCCCGCGGTCTTTGTTTTTGTCTTTCCAGCCGGAATCGTCGCGGTTACCGGTTCAGTTTTCTTTTTGCTTCTGCTTGCCGATTTCCTTCTTAGCTCGTCTATCTGGGCTTTCTGGTCATCGATAATGGATTCCTTCTCCTTTATCAGTTCATTAAGTTTGGATATTTCGGCATGGCTGTCTTTGTCGGGAACGAAGCGGTTGACCCTGATCTCAAAGTCGCTTATCACGTTCATATAGTTCATGAAAGCATCATAGGGAGTATCGTATGGATTGAAGTAAGCATGCACGGCACCGTCGGAGAAGAACTTCGTGGCCATATAATAGAAATGGTCGCTTGCCTGAAGGTATTCCCAGTCTTTTTTTATCTGGACATCATCACACCTGTTTACCTTATCAGTGAGGTTATATAGTTTCTCGAGGGCGGCAACCTGTAGTTCATTACCGTGCCAGGCTGTAATATCACGTTCTTCGTCGGCCCATGAAATAGGTGATGGAACGCTGATAGCCGAGACAGGCTGAAGGCTTTCCGCCACCTCCGTCGGTGTCATGAATTTGAATGGTGTTTTCTTCAGGATTGCCGCGGGCATATGTTCCAGGAACTCGAATATCCCGGTATCCCTATGATTATGCTCCCCGAATGTCTCATAGTCGAGGAAGATATTGACCAGTTCGCTTTTTGGTGCGATTTTGGCGATCCAGGCGGCATACTTGTCGGTTGTCAGCGGCCATTCAGCCCATGCCCTGTTCGAGAACCTGAAGGCAATGTCGTCGCTCAGGACGAAGTTTCTCAGAAGCACTTTCAGCCTCGGGTTGATGGAATTGCAATATAGGAAATTCGGGCTCTTCCATCCGAGAACGTGCTTGGCTCCTTCCGTAAGCATCGATTTGAATCCCATGTCGGCGACCCACGATCCTATCTGGTCGGAATAGATCAGTTCGGTATTTCTGAAAGAAGTGCTTTCATAACCGATGTGTTCCCTGAGCATTTCCCTGTGAGCGTTGATCTGATGTTCAAATTCGCTTCGCGTTTTGATTGATGCAAGCGAGTGCGATTCGGTTTCAGCCAGGAATTCCACCATTCCCGTTTCAGCCAGCTTCCTGAATGAATCCAGTACTTCCGGGGCATACAGTTGGAACTGCTTTATCACGAGACCTGTAAGTGAAAACGTCACTTTGAACTTGCCCTTGTTTTTCTGGATCTGGTCGAGGATTATTGCATTGGCCGGCAGATAGCAGTTGTCAGCCACCTTCCTCATGATCGATTCATTTGTGAAATCGTCATAGTAATAATGGTCATGCCCCAGGTCAAAGAACCTGTATCTTTTAAGCCTGAAAGGCTGATGCACCTGAAAATAAAAGCATATTGCTTTTTTGCCTGTTACACTCATATCTAGTTCTTATTTTGCCAAATCACTCTGTAATAAATATCTCTCACGTGTCGTGCCGAATTATCCCATTTAAGTCTTACCACTTCTTCTTTTCCGTTCTTGATGAACATTTTTGAAAGAGCGGGATAATTAAGAATTCCGTAGATTGCATCAGCCATCGCGTCGATATCCCAGAAATCGGTTTTGACGGCGTGAGTCAGTATTTCTGACACCCCCGACTGTTTGCTGATGATAACCGGTACGTTCGACTGCATTGCCTCGAGAGGAGAAATTCCAAAAGGCTCTGAAACCGACGGCATAATGTAAACATCGCTCATATTGAGCATGGTAAATACATCATTTCCTCTAAGGAAGCCTGTGAAATGGAACCTGTCGGTTATTTTCAGAGCAGCGGCTCTTCGCATCATTCTTTCCATCATGTCGCCCGAACCTGCCATTACGAACCTCACGTTGGGCATCACCTTAAGCACCTTGTGCGCGGCCTCAATAAAGTATTCAGGGCCCTTCTGCAGGGTAATTCTCCCCAGGAAGGTAACCACCTTGTCTTCAAATCCCTTTTTAATGGCAACATCCTGAGAGATCTTGACAGGTTCAACTGCATTGTATACCGTTTCAACCTTCTCCGGGTCAATATGATATTTATTGATCACTATATCCCGGGTAAGATTGCTCACCGTTATTATTTTGGACGCGGCATCCATCCCGAGTTTTTCAATACGGTACACGTCCGGGTTAACATTGCCTCCGCTCCGGTCAAAATCGGTTGCATGAACGTGAATCACGAGGGGTTTACCCGAAACCTCCATTGCGGAAATACCTGCAGGATAGGCAAGCCAGTCGTGTGCATGGATAATGTCGAATTCGTTTTCTTCGGCAATAACTGAGGCAACCACCGAATACTTGTATATTTCTTCCATCAGTGTATTGCCGTACTTTCCCGAGAAATCGACTGTACCTTCCTCATTGGTCTGTACCAGCATCTTATAGCCTGTTGTTTCGGTATTTACACGTTCCCAGAATTCATCCGGATCAGTGTATGGGACTATCTTTGAGGATATCTCGATCATTTCGAGGGGTCGTCTGAAGCCCTTGTAATGGATTGTCCTGGATGCCACCGGCACCTTGTTCGCCCCAATGAGTTCCACCCTGGTCTGGTCTTCATCGCCCCATGCCTTTGGTACGACAAATATAACCTCGAGGTCCTCAAGTGTCGACATACCTTTTGTCAGGCCGTAACTGGCTGTACCCAGCCCGCCGGAGATGTGAGGCGGAAACTCCCAACCGAACATTAATACACGCATATCACACCTGTTTTATTTTTATTATAATTAATATTTATTCTCAAGCAGATCCATTATTCTCAGGATCTCGCCAACGCTCCATGCCTGTGAGAAGGTTCCGTTAGGTGCGTGAGGCGGGTCGCCGTCGTGAATCTCGGAGATAGTACTTACCCCGTGTTCACTCATCACCTCTTCGAATCCCATTAAAAGCTTCTTTACCCTTGCCACGCCCTGATGGCCGTAGACTTTCAGCCATCCCTCGCAGAAGGGGCCCAGGAGCCACGGCCATACCGTACCGTTGTGGTAAGCCATATCCCTCACTTCCTGACTTCCGCCGTATGTCCCCTTGTAAAGAGGGTTGCCGGGTGAGAGTGTACGAAGGCCTCTAGGAGTAAGCAGTTCCTTGTCGGCAATATCCAGTACCCGTTTCATTTGATCCTTGCTGAGCATTGAATATGGAAGAGAAACTGCAATCAGCATGTTTGGTCTCACTGAATAATTCTTTCCTTCTTCATCATTTACATAATCTGCAAGGTATCCCTTTGCATGATCACAGAACGTTTCATTAAACGATTGCTTTATGAGTTCGGGAAGCGCTTCGTATTCCTTCACAAACTTCTTGTCCTTAGCCTTCCGTGCAAGGTCGAGGGTGAAACAAACAGCATTGTACCACAATGCATTTATTTCAACAGCATAACCGTTTCTCGGTGTAACCGGCACTCCGTTCACAATTGCATCCATCCAGGTAAGTGCTTTTCCGGGGGCATCGGCATAGATCAGGCCATTCTCCCTCATACCGATATTGAATCCGGTTCCTGCCCTGTAAGCATTGAGAACCGATTTCATTGCATTCCCGTAATGTTCCCATGCATCGTGGCCTCCATTTTCGAGATACTGCTGGACAGTCCAGAAAAACCATAGAGGGGCATCAACAGAGTTAAATGCCGGATTATCGGGATTTCCCATGTTGGGGAACAATCCGTCCTTCATGCTGCCTATCTGCGTGTCTAAAACATCGCGGTAAAGCTGAAGCTTTTTCTCAGGCCTGGAGGTTGCCAGTCCGGGAAGAGCTATGAAGGTATCCCTGCCCCATGATCCGAACCAGGGATACCCGGCGATGATAAGGGTCTTGCCCTGCCGGCGCTCCACGAATTGCTGAGCTGCATTCTTGAGACAGTTTGAGAAATTGCTTCTTGGAATCTTGCCGCTGACGGTCTTGGTGAATTTTGACTTGAAGCCGCTTGGTTTTTCTTCCCTGGTTGAAGCCGAAAAAACAATCACGTCTCCCTCGCCGGCCTCCAGTTCGAAGAAACCGGGTGTGAAAAGGTCCTCTGAATAGTCATATCCCCTTTTTTGCTCCTCGATGTACTCTACACCCCGGTACCAGTCGGGAACGTGTATAAACTCCGCTTTCCTCGAGAATTGCATGTGCAGATAGGGGAATCCCTCATAGAGCTTCATTTTTATCCCGTTGGGAATAAATTCAACCTTGGTATTGGCTGAAAGATTTGCATGTGTCAGTTCATGTATGTTCCTGAAGGCAAGAAATGGGCGTATCTGTAGCTTCATCGGTTCCGATGCCTCAAGGATAGTGTACCTCGACAGGTATTGTTCCTCGTAATGGACAAGAAGCCTTTCATGCTTGAGTTTAACGCCTCCCACCCTGAAAATCCTAGATGGAATTACTTCCATCCCGAGTTCCTCAATATACTTGTGTCCCTTGGGGCTGTAATAGTCTCCCCTGTATTTTCTTATTCCTATATTGAAGCTCTTGTCCTGATTTACTATAGTGGCGTCAATAGAGGAAAGAAGCACATGCCGGTCTCCTCCGAAAGCATCAATCGGGCAAACGAGAAGACCATGATATTTTCTCGTGTTGCATCCGACAATCGTGGTTGCGGAGTAGGACCCTGCGCGGTTGGCCCTTATCACTTCCCTCGAAAGCGAAAACTCGAGGTTGACAATCTGTGCCTTTTCGAACTTGATATAACTCATATGCAAATCATTTTGATACGTCAATAAAAGTCTTAAAAGATACTTCATTTTATTGAACAATGCAAAGGCAATTCTATAAAATGTTTACAGGGCTCAACCTGAAAAAAAAAGAATAACTTTGCATTTCAATAAAACAAACTAAATAACAAACAACCTTTCCTGCATGAACTTAAAACCTGCCCTCATCCTGTCTGCCATCCTGATGCTTACCGCCTGCAAAAATAACAATGTCGAACTGACAGGTATCCTTGAATATCCATTGGCCGGACAATATATTTTCCTGCAGGAACTTAAGACTGATGCGCTTCTAAATGTGGATTCCGTCATAGTTTCGAATGATGGAAAATTTGAGTTCAAAAGGAAGGTTAAATTCCCGTCATTTTACCTGCTCAAAATTAATCAAAATAACTTTCTGACAATGCTTGTTGAGCCCGGAGAGAAAATAAAAATGACATCTCATTTTGATTCGCTTAATTATCCGGTGGTTGTCAGTGGGTCAAAAGGCACAGGTCTGATAGCTGACTACAACAAGAATCTTCTCAGGACCAGGAACAAGATCAGGGGATTGAACGATCTGTTCAACAACAACAGCGGAAGGGGCGATATGACTGCCTTTATTGATTCGCTCGACAGGCTTGGCGATGCTTACCTTAATGAAATAAACAGCTATGCAAAGGAATTCATCGATAAGAATCTTTCTTCTCTGGCCACCATTCCGGTTTTATATTCCATGATCACTCCTACACTTTATGTTCTCGATCCTCAGCAAGACCTGCAATATTTTCTGAAGGTCGATTCTTCACTGTTCAGTCTTTACCCGGAATATGGTCCCGTTATTGATCTTCACAATCAGATAAACGAAATGCGGGCCTATTTCGGAACAAGCGGCACGGGTGAAGAATACGCGGAAGCTCCCGAGATAGCGCTGCCTGATCCCGGTGGTGATACTATCAGACTGTCGTCCACAAGGGGCAACTATGTACTTCTTGATTTCTGGGCAGCATGGTGTCCTCCATGCCGGGCCGAAAATCCAAACCTTGTCGCGGCATTCAACAAATACAAAAGCAAGGGATTCCGTATTTACCAGGTATCACTCGACAAGACACGCGAGGCATGGCTCAAGGGGATCGAGGATGACAGACTGGGAAGCTGGATCCATGTAAGCGATCTTGGCTACTGGAATTCTTCAGTGGTGCCGCTTTACAGACTGGAATCAATTCCGGCAAACTTCCTGCTCGACAGGGAAGGCCGGATAATTGCCTCCAACCTCAGGGGGGATGCATTGCAGAGAAAACTTGAAGAACTGTTCAATTAATTTTAAATCGCTAAATCCTAAAGGAAATTCTGTCCGATGATGAAGAAAATATTAATAATAGTTATCCCGGCTCTTCTCTTTTCCGGATGCATCAGCAAAGACTCATTCACTGTCACGGGACATATAAGCAATCCCCGGCAACGGAGTGTTGTGCTTAACAAGGTCGATGTTGACAGGCTGATCTTTATTGATTCGGCAAAGCTTGGATCCGGCGGCAGTTTCAAATTCAGGGTTAAGGCAACAGGTACCGATTTCTACCAGGTAGGATACTCCGATACGGATTTCATTACTCTCATTGCCGGACCGGGTGAAAAGATCAGGCTGACTTTCAAAGGCGTGAACACTTCGGGCGATTATGAGGTTTCGGGGTCGAAGGAATCTGAGGATGTCAGGGTTCTCGACCTCAGGCTTGCTGCCGGAAAGCTAAAACTCGACTCGCTCAGGACAATGTACGCCAATCTTGAGGGAATTGAAGGCTCCGAAGCCGAAAGAAGCAGGCTCGAGGAAGAATTCACTGCCGTTTTGCAGGATCTTCGCAAAAAAAATATCGAATACATTGTAACCAATCCCTCATCAATGGCATCCCTTAAGGCCGTTTACCAGAGGATAGATGAAAACACTTATGTATTGTACGATCACCGTGATCTTCAGTATCTTAAGATAGTATCCGATTCGCTCGGACGCCATTATCCCCGATCCAGAAACGTCAAAGCCCTGGCTGAAGACCTAAAGAAAGAGATGAATGAGATGGTTGCCAGGCAGATCCGGAATATCGCCAGCAACGCACCCGAGACCGAACTCAATCCGAACCTTCTCGATGTCAACGGACACAGGATAGCTTTGTCATCACTGAGGGGGAAAATTGTTTTGCTGACCTTCTGGTCGGTTGATTCAAGGGAATGTCTGAGCGAGAATATTCAGCTGAAGGAATTTTATAAAAACTACAGGAACAAGGGATTCGAGATATACCAGATCAATATCGACCAGAACGAGGAGAGATGGAAGCAGGCTGTGTCCTTCGACGAGCTTCCATGGATAAGCACACGGGAAGACGATCCTCAGGTTCTTGAGAACGTGAGGCTTTTCAATGTTCAGGCATTACCCGCGAACTACCTTTTCGGCCGTGACGGTTCCATAATAGCTACCAACCTTCACGGGAGATCTCTTCAGATAAAGCTCAACCAGTTGTTCAATAATCAGGGCGGCAATTGAAGAAGAACGGGAAAATATTCTTTGCATCCGATTTTCACCTTGGACTGAAGGCCGGAAACGAACCGGACGAGAGGGAGAGGCTGGCGGTCCGGTGGCTCAATACAATTGCACCTGAGGCAAGAGAGATTTTCCTGCTTGGCGACATCTTTGATTTCTGGTGGGAGTACCGGCTCGTTGTGCCCCGCGGCTTCACCAGGTTCCTCGGAACCATTTCGTCAATAACCGATTCGGGCACACCTGTCCATTTCTTCACCGGGAACCACGACATGTGGGTCAAAGACTATTTTTCAACTGAATGCGGGATGATTGTTCACACATCGCCCCATACCTGCACCATCGACGGCAGGAAATTCCATATTGCCCACGGGGAAGGACTTGGAAGCAAAAACACCGGATACAAGATACTTCTGTGGATATTCAGGAACAAAACCTTGCAGTTTCTATATTCAATGCTTCACCCCAGGATTGGGATCAGCATTGGCCGGAACTGGTCGCGGCATTCGAGGTTTGCCAAGGGTATAACCATGGATTTCATGGGGGAGGACAGGGAGGATCTTCTCCGTTACTCACGCGAGGTGATGAAAAAGGAAAACATGGATTATTTTGTCTTTGGGCACCGGCATATGCCAATGACTTTCAACAACGGGAACAACGGCCGTATAGTTATTCTTGGCGACTGGTTCAGGCTTGGAAGTTACGCGGAATGGGATGGCAGCGAGCTATGCCTGAAAAACTTCAGTTGACGCGTTCGTGTTCTCCACCCTCACCGAAAGAATAAAGTAGGAATAATCCTCATTGACTTTCCTGAACAGGTATTCGAGTTTGCTGCCCGCCTTTCTGGCCATTGAAATAAGTCCCATATTTCCCGTGCTGTCGCTTTCAATAGTCTGCGCCGAAAGGGATGCAAAGAAAAGGGTTTTCAGTTCATCGGGACTAAAACTGTTTATATCGTCGATCTTTTGTTTCAGGATGTCCGTCACTGTTGCCGGAACAAGATTTCCCGTTGTCAGGACAAATTCTCCTTTCGTGAGCCTTACCATTGCAAGAGGCATTCCAAACCTCTGCTCAGCTTCTTTTCCCGGATTGTATTTCGACACATTCTCCAGAATCTCGACCAGTATATTGAAAACCTTTTTTCTAAGCCTTGCATCGATATCTCCATCAGTAAGCCTGGCTTCGGTTATTGACAGCACTTCCTCCCCTATTCCGGAATTCACGTGGCCCGACCACATCAGATGAACATTGTTTTCTGCCAGCATTCTCTCGAGTCCGAATACCTGCAGGCCACTGAACTTTTCACAGGATTGCCCTTTTCTTGTCCCCATTCCTGTTGAGTCGACGGTTTTACTCAGAACGAAATATGACAATCCTCCTCCGAGTGGAATAAAATCATAATCAAGCTTATTGCCCGTTTTCATGGCCATTTCCAGGAGTCCCAGTCCGGCTCCTCCCTTTTCACTGAAACCGGGGGTTTCGAGAATCTGCCTGTACAAAACCTTGATCCCGGCAGCATCTAACGAATTTACCTTCGCCAGCTTGTCAGCCAGCAATTCCGACTGTGCATCGGTTATCAGGTTCCCGGTTGTAATGGTATAGCCGTCATCGGTTTTTGAATACGAAACCAGGGGCATGACAGGATGATCCATCTGCCCGCCGTGCTTGATAATGTTCTGCAGGCTTTCGAGAACGTACATGAACAGCCTCTTTCGCCCTAACAGGTTAAAAGAGTCTTCCTTCATTTCATTTTCAAGAAGGGTGAGCAGGGGAAGAGAATTTTTTTCACTTACTTCTCCCCTGAAAACAAATATAAGGCCTTCCTTCCTGATTGATTCCTGAATGGTACTTGTTAGATTCATGCTTAAAAATGTCCGTACCACTATAACGACAAAACAAGCTGATTCGTCTAAAAAATCTAAAAAAATCAGTCTGTTTCCCATAATCAGGATGATTTCACCCCTGGATTTATAAAACACCCGCTGCTTGACATATTTATCCTGCCCATCCCTCGCGGTCGAGGTTCCTGTAATTGATCGCTTCGGAAATATGTTCCGCGCTTATGTTCTCTGATTCCGCGAGGTCGGCGATTGTTCTTGCCAGCTTTAGTATCCTGTCGTAGGCCCTTGCAGACAAACCCCTGATATTCATTGCAGTGCGTAGCAGTTTCCCCCCGGCCTCATCGAGCCGGCAATATTTTCTCTGCATTGAAGCTGTCATCTGGGCGTTTGCATATATCCCTTTCACGGAAGCAAAGCGTTTAGCCTGTATCTCCCGTGCTCTCACAACTCTTTCCCTTACAACAGACGAGTGTTCGGAATTTAAATTATCTGCCAGCTTGTCATATTTTACAGGAACCACTTCGATATGTATATCTATTCTGTCGAGCAGCGGTCCGGAGATGCGGTTCAGGTATTTCTGCCTCATTCCCGCGTTGCACATGCATTCTCTTTCAGGGTGGTTATAGTAGCCGCAGGGGCACGGGTTCATGGAAGCAATGAGCATGAAGCTTGCCGGGTAATCGCAGGTCGATCTTGCCCGTGAGATGGTTATTATCCTGTCCTCGAGCGGTTGTCGCATCACCTCCAGAACAGTTCGCTTGAATTCAGGCAGTTCATCGAGGAACAGCACCCCGTTATGTCCGAGGGAGATTTCCCCGGGTTGCGGCACCGTCCCACCGCCGACCAGGGCCACATTGGATATTGTATGGTGCGGACTTCTGAAAGGTCGCCTGGTCATCAGGGCAGTATGGTCGTCTATCTTGCCTGCAACCGAATGGATTTTTGTGGTTTCGAGTGCTTCCTCGAGTGTAAGCGGGGGCATTATTGATGCTACTCTCTTGGCCAGCATCGTTTTGCCGGCACCGGGCGGACCAATCATCAGAAGGTTATGATGCCCTGCAGCGGCAACCTCCAGGGCCCGTTTCACGTTTTCCTGTCCGCGGACATCCGAAAAATCGATGTCGTATCTGTTTGCTTCTTCCCTGAAAAGGCTGTCAATATCAACCTTTACCGGTTCAAACTGCCTCAATCCGTTGAAAAAATCAATGACATCCCCGAGCTTTTCCATCCCGTAAACATCCAGTCCCGAGACCACCGCCGCCTCCCGGGCATTTTTCACGGGCACTATTACCCCCTTGAAGCCTTCTTCCCTTGCACTGAGGGCTATTGGAAGAACACCTTTCACGGGCTGAAGCGTCCCGTCGAGGGAAAGTTCACCCATCATGATGTAGGATTCGATTTCTCCCGGTGCTATCTTTTCATCAGCCGCCAGGATTCCGACTGCCAGGGGAAGGTCGTACGACGATCCCTCCTTCCTGATATCGGCCGGGGCCATGTTTATAAGCACCTGCTGACCGGGCCACCTGAAGCCCAGGCATCGGAGCGACGACTCTATCCGCTGCTGGCTCTCTTTCACTGCCACATCGGGAAGACCGACAAGAAAAAAGCGTATCCCCCTGGATACATTGACTTCAATAGTCACCGTAACTGCATCAATGCCTGCCACGGCACTGGCGAATGTCCTTACCAACATAATATTATACTTGCACGATTAGCGAAACACGGTATCAAATATAATAAAAAGATGTAACAAGGACAAAGACCTGCAACTAAAGTTTAACAGACATTTTAAAAACCCTGAAACAACACGTTATAACAATATTATAACATAGTTTTAAAGCACTGTAAACAAGGTATCTCCATTTCAGATATCAAGGAGGATTGTGATGACAGGTATTAAACAGATAGACTAAGAAATTAACCACGGAGAGCACACAGAACACAGACAAAACACGGATTGTCTCAAGTAACAAAACCCGTGATATTCTCCGTGAAATCCGTGAAACCCGTGGTAAAAACAAATCACAAAAAATTCCTGCCGATGAATTCCTGGAATTTTTCCCTGTATTGTTCACTTACAGGGATGTATGTCTTTCCGAAAACTATCCTGCTCCTTTCTATTATCTCAATCCTTTCGAGGTTAACAATGAAAGACCTGTGTACCCTCATGAACTTCGCGGGCGGAAGCTTGGCCTCGAGCAGTTTCATAGTAATAAGCGAGAGCACCGGCCTTGATTCACCTGTTGTGTAAATCTTCACGTAATCCTTGAGGCCTTCGATATAGAGTATATCGTTGAAGTTGATCCTTCTTATCTTGTAATCCGATTTCAGGAACAGGAATTCGTTGTTCGATTCCACCTTTTCCTGTTCGCCCTGTTCCACCCTGATAAGTCTTGCAGCCTTCCCGACAGCCTTCAGGAATTCCTCATAGCTGAAAGGCTTCAGGAGATAATCGACAACATCGAGCTTGAATCCGTCGAGAGCGTATTTTTCATAAGCGGTGGTAAAAACCACCCTCGCCCCTCCGGTGAGCGCTCTTGTGAATTCAATCCCTGTGAGGTCGGGCATTTGGATGTCGATGAAGATCAGATTCACTTTTTCGTTGATAACGAACTCCAGGGCTTCCTGGGGATTGTCAAAACTACCCGCCAGTTCCAGCCCCGGAGTTTTTGTGATATACCCCGTTACCAGCTGTAAGGCCAGAGGCTCATCATCCACTGCGATTGTTCTGATCATCAGGCTGTTGCTATTTTAAGGCTAACATCAAAGCGATTTCCCTCAGTACTTATTTTCAGGTCATGACTACTCGGAAAAAGAAGGCTGAGTCTTTTCTTTACATTTTCCAGACCAATACCCCCGGGAGAAGGTTCCTGCCCCTTATCCCCTTTACCTTCATGAAGAGAGTTGGAGCAAATGAACACAATGGAACCGGCTTCCGCTTTCATATCGATACCAATGAACGACTTTTCGCGGTAGCTTATTCCGTGTTTGAATGCATTTTCTATGAAAGGTATAAAAAGCAGAGGTTGTATGTTTCTGTCGGCATATTCGTCCGGGAAACTCACATTCAGCGTAACCCTATCATTCATCCTGAGCTTCATCAGGTCGATGTAGTTCTTCATGAACTCTATCTCATGGCTCAGCATGGTATTCCCCTTCTCTGAATCATATATCAGGTATCTCATCAATTTCGACAGTTTCAGAACTGCCTCCTGTGAATCCTTCTGGTTTATTCCGATTAGGGAATAGATGTTATTCAGCGTGTTGAAGAAGAAGTGCGGGCTTATCTGATTCTTCAGGAAAGCAAGTTCCGAATTGAGCTTTTCCTTTTCGATCTCCTTGCTGAGTTCCTCTATCTGTGACTGGCGTTCGAGAACCTTCAGACCGAGGGAAAGGAACATCAGGAACATTGCTGTCGGGAAATAATTGAACATATGCACCTTCCTGAACGGATCCCTTAAAGCTCTCACTGGCGGAGGCGGCCCTCCCCGGGGTCCGGGCGGAGGTGAGTTCATTTCGGCTTGACTGTCCTGAGCTATTTCCGGTATATTTTTTATCACCAATCTGTTCGAGAAGTCTGAAACAAAGTAAAGACCGATCACCAGTATAACCACGTTGAGGTAATATCTTTTCTTGCTTTCCCTGAAAAATAGTTTTGGAACGAGGATCAGGTAATTGATATAGAAGATCGAAACCCAGATAAAGGTGTTGATATAGTAAATCCACAGAAGGTCCTTTGCCACTGGCAAGTGCGAAATGAAGAAAAGCGGCAATCCTATAAAGATCGCCCACACTATTGCGTGAAGCAACACTTTTATTCCCTTCGTCCTGAAACTTCCCGGTTTCATTTTGCCGTCATTCATACCTGAGAGCATCAATAGGATTAAGGTTTGCAGCCTTACGAGCGGGGTACCAACCGAAGAACACTCCGATAACGAAACAAACTGCGAACGCCAGCACCACCGACTTAGTTGTTACAACAACCGGACTGTTCATCAACGTTCCTGCTACGGTTGCTATGAAGTAGCCGAATACCACGCCGAGAGCTCCTCCCAATATACTCATTATTATCGATTCAACAAGGAATTGCCTGAGGATGTCGCGACTCCTGCCGCCTATTGACATTCTTAACCCGATTTCCCTGGTTCTCTCGGTAACAGATACAAACATGATATTCATGATCCCTATTCCGCCAACCAGCAGTGATATCCCTGCAATTGCACCAAGAAGGTAAGTCATTATGTCGGTTATTGATGAAACCGTCTCAAGGAGTTCCGACTGCGACATAACCCTGAAGTCGTCTTCTTCGGATTCTTTCAGTTTATGGGTCCGCCTGAGTATTTCCGTCACCTCATCGGCTGCCGCAGTACTCTTCTCCTCGCTGATTGCCGATGCATAGATCCCGTTTATGTAATCGATCGCGGCAAGTCTTCTCTGCACTGTTGTATAAGGCGCCAGTATAAGATCATCCTGATCTTGCCCCATACCGCTTTCCCCTTTATCCTCAAGCACACCTATAATTTCAAAGGGAAGGTTTTTTATCCTTATGGTGACTCCTACCGGATCAGTTCCTTCGCCAAAGAGGTTTTCAACCACAGTTGTACCGAGGATGCAGACTTTAGACATCCCTCTCATCTCGCCGGAAGTAAATATTCTTCCGCTTCTTATTTTCAGTTTCCTGATGTTGAGGTATTCCTCGCTTACGCCATGTATCGTGGTCTGGGTGTTCTGGTTGCCATAGATCACCTGTCCGCTGGCTGAGACCTGGGGCGAAATTTCAGAGAGATACACTGATTCATTCCGGAGTGTTTCCACGTCGCTCATTTTCAAAGCCATTGAACTGGAGGCACCAAGGCTGACACCTCCCCTCATCTGCATGTTTGGCATTATCATTATTAGGTTTGTACCCATGGAAGACATCTGATCCTGGATATTCTTTTTTGATCCTTCGCCTATTGCAAGCATGGCGATCACCGAAGCCACTCCAATTATTATCCCAAGCATGGTAAGGATTGCCCTGAGCTTGTTCCGGACCAGTGCCCGTACAGCTATTTTCAAAAGATTCTTTATATTCATTGCCTGCTTCTTTTGTCAGTTTTCAAACTCCTCAATAGTCTCAACCGGTAGTGTTTTGAGCACGTCAGTTGCAAAGAGCCGGTCCGTCACCATGTTTTCACGCTGTATCCTTCCGTCTCTGAACACCACGTTCCTGGTTGCAAACCTGGCTATATCGGGTTCATGAGTTACAAAGACTATTGTTCTTCCCTTCTCGTTGAGAGTCTGAAAAAGTTCCATGATCTCCACCGAAGTCCTGGTATCGAGGTTTCCTGTAGGTTCATCGGCAAGTATGAGTACCGGGTCGTTCACCAGTGACCGGGCTATTGCAACCCTTTGCTGCTGACCGCCGGAAAGCTGGTTGGGCATATGTCCCATCCTTTCCTTCAGCCCCACGGCTTCAAGTGCGTTGACCGCCCTTTCGAGGCGTTCCTTCGATTTAATTTTTGGATTGTAGAACAGCGGTAGTTCCACATTCTCGAGGGCGGTGGTGCGGGGAAGAAGGTTATATGCCTGGAAGACGAATCCCAGTTTCCTGTTCCTCAGCCTGGCCAGTTCGTCCCGGTTCATGGAATTCACATTTGTCCCATCAAGGAGATAATCACCACCGGTAGGCTGGTCGAGGCAGCCGAGTATGTTGAGCATGGTCGATTTCCCGGATCCGCTCATTCCCATGATGGCCACAAATTCACCCTCTCTTATCTGCAGATCGACCCCCCTCAGCGCGTGAACGACGACCTCGCCGACATGATAGTTTTTCCTAAGCTTTTTTATTTCAATTATTACGTTACCCATGACATTCCAATTGTTTGTTTTGCCTCATCCGTCGCGACTAGAATGGCATCGGAGCTCCCGGACCGCCGGTCATTCTGTTGCTTGATTTCTTTAGCGGATCGGTCATTGCAACAACCACCTCATCACCTTCATTCAATCCAGACAGAACCTCTACACTCGAACCGTTCTGGATACCGAGTTTGATCATCACCGGTTTCAGGCTGTTATCTGCATTCTTCACCCACACAGTCTTGATTCCTCCGGGAAGCTCCGGGAATGATCCGGACTGAAGCAGGCCTTCCGGCATTGAGCCTGCGGTCATCCCGACCGAAGGAACTGGCATTTTCATAGCCGAAGGGTCCATTTCTGCAGGCATTCCTTCAGCGGTACCGTTCTTCATGGCTTCCTTCATCATTTTCATCAGGTATTCCGAATCGGGAGTAAAACGTACCGCCTTACCTGAAAGGATGAGAGTATTCTGTTTCTCTTCTATGAAAATCGTGGCGCTCGCCGTCATCCCCGGCATAAGCTTTTTCCCTGGATTGGGAGCGCTGAATATCACTACATAGGTTACAACGTTATTTGTAGTAACAGGCTTCAGTCTTACCTGCGACACCGAACCTTCAAACTTTTCATCGGGATAGGAGTCAACCGTAAACTGGACTCTCTGGCCCAGTCTAACCTGCCCTATATCAGCCTCGTCAACGCTTGCCCGAACTTCCATCTGGGTAAGGTCGTTGGCGATGGTGAACATCTCGGGAGTGTTGAAACTTGCGGCTACAGTCTGACCCTCTTCTATTGCCCTATTCAGCACCACACCGTCGATAGGTGAATAGATGGTGGCATAGGCAAGATTGACTCTCGCCCGGTCAAGGGCTGATTTTGCATTGTTAAGTAAGGCCTTTGAATTCTGGTAATTGTAAACAGCCTGGTCATAGTCGGCCTGGGCGATAAGGTTCTTTTCATAAAGCACCTTCATCCTGTTCCAGGTTGCTTCCTGAAAATCTAGCTGTGCCTTTGCCTGGTCGACCGATGCCTGGCTTTGTTCAAGTTGCGTCCTCAATGGTGTCTCGTCAAGCCTGGCAAGTACCTGGCCCTGTTTTACATTGTCGTTGAAATCGACATACACATGTTCAATTATCCCCGAAACCTGAGTGCCTACCTCAACAGTGGTAATGGCTTCTATGGTACCGGTTGAAGTAATCGTGTTTGTAATATCTCCCTTCACAACCTTCACAGTTTCGAAAGAGTATTCAGTCGTCTTCGCCCTGAATAGCTTCAATACAACCAGGACAATCAGGGCCACCATAATCAGGCCGATGATTATTAATGCCTTCTTTTTCATCATAATATAATTTTGATTTTAAGGTCTGATGCATGCCCCGTTCAGGCGGGGGAACCCACATGGCTGAAAATTAAATAAATACGTGTTTGTGTATTTGATACATGTGGGTTTCATCATTTTCTTTATTATAAGGTTTTTATATTGTCAATGGAATGCCCGAATAGAAATCGAGAACCTTATAGCTGAATATCAGGTTGTACTTTGACTGCAGCAGGTTGCTTTCAGCAAGAACAAGGTTGGTTTTTGAGACGAGGTAATCGACCGAGTTTATAATTCCCTGCCTGAACTTCTCATCCGAAAGGGCTGCCGATTCGCTTGCAGCGCTGTAATTCTCGAGGCAGGCCTCATAATCCACCTGGGCTGATATTACATCGAGGCAGGCTTGTTCAATGCTCTTCCTCAATTCGTTCCTGGTATTAAGTTCACTCAACTCCGCATCCTGGTAGCTCAGCTGTGCCACTGCCACGCTGGTTTTAACCTGTTTCCTCTGGTAGATCGGGATGGAAAGCGACAGGCCAAGCGAGGGTGAGATACCGTTGTTAACCTGATCGAAATACGGATCGCTCATCATGCTCGAATAGTTTGTTCCGACACCTGCACTTGCCGACAGCGACGGATAATAGGCTGCCTTGGCAATCTTCTCATCAAGGGCTGCTATCTCCTTGTTGATTTCAGCATTTTTTATCTGAGGTTTGATTCCCAGGGCTATCTGGTAAATCACAGCGACATCGGGTGTCCGGTTCTGGTTTACAGCTTCGTCAGGATTTGGATCTACAATTGCAAAACTATCTGTTACAGGAAGCTCCATCAGCTGTTCCAGGTTCACCTTCGCGATGGCGAGCTGGCTTCTGGCATTTGCCAGATTCAGTTTCTCATTTGCCAGTTGCGACTTTACCTGTGCATAGTCGGCCTGTGAGATGAGCCTTATGGCAAGCCTTTCGGCGGCAAGTTCAAGCTGGCTTCGTGTCGATTCAATCTGCCTCTCAGTATTCCTGACCTGCTCACCCGCATACAGAACCTGGAGATAAGCGTTAAGAATACTCAGGCTTATTGACTCCTTCATTGACTCGAGCGAATACTGCCCGGCCTCCATGTCGAGCCCTGCCTGCTTTATCTGATTGGTCAGTCTCGAACCGTTGAATATGGTTACCGACGAGTTCGCTGAGATATTCGATCCGTTCATACCATCGTAACCTGATCCGCCTGTGGCCTTGCTCCAGTTGTAATTCTGGGTAACTGAGGCATTAAGCGACGGGTAACGCTGCGCCCCTGCCTGGTCGGCATAAACCCGGTATTTCTCGTTCGCAAGCTCTCCCTTCCTGACCTGGATATTGTTTTCCAGGGCATGGTTGATACATTCCTCCAGTGTCCAGATGCTATCCTGCTGGGCCTTAAGCCCGGATGACATAAGGAAGAATACACCAATAATAATTCCATTTTTCATCCGTATATGATTTATTTTAAAGGTCGGATACTGCCTGTCGGCAGACAGGGAACCACACATGATTTAAAATTATATAAATACGTGTTTATGTATTTGACACATGTGGGTTTCATGATTTTTATTCTTTTGGCGTAAAAATAGCCTTGTAATATCCCCGCGAGAAATCCTTTGGAAGTATCGGGAATATTTCCCGACGAAAAGGAATACTTTCAGGATGAAATCTAAACATACCATCACTGCTGTCCTGATAAACATGTCGCTCCTGCGGAGCTTAACGACCAGAGGGGTGCCCTGCCTTCGGTTTCACCGGAGGTTATTGAAATCCTTCTCCTTCAGAGAAGCTACCGGCTGATGAATGCTCCTGCGGAGTATGTCAAGGCCAAGAAGTTTCATGAGGGAATATTATCTCCAACTTCCAAATTATCAAATCTGGAAAATGGTTGGGCAAGAAAAAGATTTGCTGAAAGGGCGACATTAACCCGAAGTCAATTACTCACTGAGCCTTACCGGGAACCTGGTATCATTATTTTGATATAACCAGGAGCCATGATAAGTACCCGATTCACTAATCCGGGTTCCCTTGCGACTACATTGCAGATTCAATTGTCGTCAGGTTGAAATAAGCAAGAAGGTGATTTTCAGTTTATGTTTGCATTGAAGGTATCGCCCTGATCAAAGTCGCCGGAGGTATAGCCTTTCCGGAACCACTCCTTACGCTGGGCAGCGGTACCGTGGGTGAAAGCATCAGGAACAACTCTTCCCTGGTATTTCTTCATCAGGACGTCATCTCCTACCGAAGCGGCAGCGTTCATTGCCTCTTCGATGTCGCCCGCCTCAAGGGATTTGAACATCTTCTGGTCGTAGTGAGCCCACATCCCTGCCAGGAAATCGGCCTGCAGTTCAAGCCTGACAAGGAGTTTGTTTGCATTTACCTGGCTCATCCCTGATCTCCGGTTGTTTACATCGCCCAGTATTCCCAGGAGGTTCTGCACATGATGTCCGACCTCATGTGCAATCACGTATGCTATTGCAAAATCGCCGTTAACCCCGAGATTTGCACTCAGGTCGTCGAAAAATGCAAGGTCGACATATACCTTCTGATCGCCTGGGCAGTAGAACGGCCCGCTGGCAGCAGTTGCATATCCGCATGCCGACTGTACCTGCTCCCTGAAAAGGACTAACACGGGAGGTTTATAGGTCATGTTCGACTCCTGGAAAATTTTTCCCCAGACATCTTCCGTTCCGGCGAGAACCACGCTCACAAAGTTTACCATATCCTCCTCTTCGGGAGTTGAGGTAAATTCACCCGATCCTGTTGATACCGCGGGGGTGTTATCAATTATTGAGGACGGATCGCCGCCCATAAGAAGCACAATCAGCACAATAACAACAGTACCTATGCCTCCTCCCACCGCCATCCTGCCACCGGTGCTCATTCCTCTGCGGTCTTCCACATTATCGCTTGTTCGTCTGCCTTCTGTTCTCATTTTTTATTCTTTGTTTGGATTACACCCGCGAACTCCGTCAAATCCCGTACCGGAAATCCGGAATGGAAAAGCGGAATGCCAATAATTGTTAAAAATATAAAAGTTTAGTGAATATCTGATTTATTTAACCTGCATAATTACGGAACCCTCAGCAGTTTATTGGATTCCGGTTTCAGTGAGACTCCTGCCATTACCGGCCAGTGATCGGAAATGTAGATCCCGTGGTCCTTCCGGATGAAAGTTCTGTGGTCCAGTACTTTCATTCCGTTACGCACAAAGATATAATCGATCCTGCCCGACGATATGCTGTCTGAAAAGCCGTTGAAGGTGTAGGCCGGTCCGGTTGGTCTTTTTTCCGACACGGCATAAGTATCGGCAAGAATGGGCAGGCTTTCGAACGGACCCGTGAGTATCTCGTATCCCTTTGCCGAGATGCGCATGTTGAAATCGCCCGTTATCACGAAGGGGAAACCGGCAGTGATGCTGTCGACCTTATTAAGGAGCAGACCCGCGCTCATTATCCTTGCCGAGTCGGAGTCGTGAGCAAAATGAGTATTAAAGAAAAAGAAATGCTTTGAAGATATTTTCTCCGACAGTTCCACCCATGTTACTATCCTTGGAAGTCCGGCCCCCCAGGCCTGCGATCCTGCCACCGAAGGAGAATCAGACAGCCAGAAGGTCTTCGAACGTATCAGGTCGAACCTGTCCTTCCTGAAGAACACCGGGTTCATCTCCCCTTGTTTTACACCGTCGCTTCTTCCCACTCCCACCGAACTGTAATCGGTCAGAACGGAATCAATGTATTCATACTGATGATTCAGTACCTCCTGCATTCCGATAAGGTCGGGCATTTCTTCCTCGAGGAAACTGCACAGGAATGCCGCGCGGTTTGGCCACGCGTTGATACTGTCGTGCGGGTTGTCGTACCTGATGTTGAAAGTCATGACCTTCAGGGTATCCGGATCCTGCTTTCTTTTACAGTTGGGAAGAAGAATGATAAGGAACATGGCTGAAAGAAAACACAATTTCTTCATAATAGAAAGATAATTTGATGAGATACAGGCATCACTGACAAAAATAACACAAGCTGAAAACGATAAAGTGAATTTCCTTGTACAAAAGCAATATTGCAAATATACTATATTTGCATCAGGTTCAAAACGAGGATGGAAAATGCCCGATGTTATAAAGCTGTTACCCGATTCGGTTGCAAATCAGATAGCTGCAGGGGAAGTGATCCAAAGGCCTTCATCGGTGGTGAAGGAATTGATGGAGAATGCGGTCGATGCCGGATCAGAGAAAATAGATGTCGTCATCAGGGATTCCGGAAGGACTCTCATCCAGGTGATAGATGACGGCACCGGCATGTCGGAGACTGATGCCCGGCTGGCATTTGAAAGGCATGCCACTTCAAAGATTACCACTGCAAACGATCTTTTCAAAATAAGCACCAAGGGTTTCCGCGGAGAAGCCCTTGCCTCCATCGCTGCCGTTGCCATGGTTGAACTCCGCACCAAAAGAGAAGAGGATGAATCAGGAACCCTGATTGAGATCATTGCTTCGAAAGTGGAGGTACAGGAGCCCTGCGGCTGCTCCACCGGTACGAATATTTCAGTGAAGAACCTGTTTTTCAACATCCCTGCCAGGAGAAAATTCCTCAAATCGGACAATACCGAGATGAGGCATATAATCAATGAATTCCAGAAGATTGTCATAGCCCATCCCGAGATCAGGTTCACCCTTATTCACAACGACAGCGAGGTTTACAACCTTCTCAGGGGAAGCACCCGGCAAAGGATAATCTCTGTCTTCGGCAGGCAGATAAACAACGACCTTATCAAACTCGACACAAGCACCACCCTCATTGCCATCAGCGGCTTTATAGGAAAGCCTGAAAACGCAAGACGGTCATTCGGCGAGCAGTTCTTTTTCGTGAACAACAGGTTCATGAAACATCCCTATTTCCACAAGGCAGTAATTGAAGCCTACCAGAACTTGCTGCCCCCTGAAGCCATACCTTCTTATTTTATATTCATGGAGGCTGATCCCGCGTCCATCGACATAAATATTCACCCCACCAAGACGGAGATCAAGTTCGAGGACGAAAGAGCTATATGGCAGATACTGATGGCTTCGGTCAGGGAAGCCCTGGGAAGGTTCAATATCGTGCCATCTCTCGATTTCAAAGGTGAAGGGCTTGTCGATATTCCTGTAATATCCTCATTCCGGGATATCCCCGAACCGCCACCAATCATTATCAATCCTGACTACGACCCCTTTGCCGGTGATGACAGGCTTTCAACGCAAAGCAGGCTCATCGAAAGGTTTGAAAGGGAAAATACCGAAGGCTGGGAGCGACTGTACGGAGGTCATGAAAGGGATAAGGAGGATAGCAGCAGGATAGTGGCTGACAGGAAGTTTTTCCAGATGAAGAACAAGTACATAATCTGTCCCGTTAAGTCGGGACTGATGATCATCGATCAGAAAAGAGCCCACGAAAGGGTACTTTTTGAACAGTTCCTGAAAAATCTGGAGAACCGCCTCAGTCTCAGCCAGGCCCAGCTGTTCCCGGTTGAAGTCACCCTCGATCCTTCCGATATACTGATCCTCAGGGAAATAGAAGATGACCTGCGGCTGTTGGGATTTGCCTTTGAATTACGGGATGGAAATTCAATTTCAATAACCGGGAAACCTTCGGACTTTGGCGCCGACGATCCCGCGATGATGATTGAAATACTTCTCGCGGAATTCAAGAGGACAAAGTCAGATCCTGCCGCGGGCATAAGGGAAAAAGTTGCAGCAGCTATGGCAGGCGCATCTGCAATTCCGTATGGCAAGCCCCTGATGAAAGATGAAATGGAGAAACTGTTCGACGCTCTCTTCCTGTGCAAGGCTCCCAACTATTCACCTACCGGGAAACCCGTGATCAACATCCTTACCATGGACGAGATTGACAGGAGGCTGAAGTAAACCTTGCAATTTTTGTGAAGCTCCAGCTGATCCGGAAGTAAGCTCTTTGCCGGATAAATTGATAATAGTATCTTTGCCTAATTATTGAATAAAACCCATTTGATGAACGGATACGGAAGAGGGTTCTCTGCATTGCCTCCGGTAGTAAAGAACCTCATTATTATAAACATCCTTCTGCTTGTAATAACCTGGACCGCCCGAAGCGTTCTCGGCTATGATCTCACGGCCGTCCTGGGGCTTTACTTCCCCAAATCGGAGATGTTCAGGCCATTCCAGATTCTTACACACATGTTCATGCATGCCGGCATCTGGCATCTCTTTTTCAATATGTTCGCCCTTTACATGTTCGGCGGCATTCTTGAGACTGTGTGGGGGCCAAAGCGATTTTTCATTTACTACATGGTCTGCGGGCTTGGGGCTGCACTGGTTCATGAATCGGTTATAGCAATCCAGTACGCGAAGGTAATGAAGGCTATCAGGCCCGATCAGCTTCAGCTTGTCCTGGCCGACGGCGCCATGATTCTGAGTGAAGGAAAACAGTATGCCGATGCCACCATGAAAAACCTCCAGATGATACTTAACATTCCGACGGTAGGTGCATCCGGGGCTGTTTTCGGTATTCTGCTTGCTTTCGGCGTCCTTTTCCCTAACACCCAGCTGCTGCTTTTATTCCCCCCTATTCCTATAAAGGCGAAATATTTTGTAATCGGCTACGGTGCCATCGAATTATGGCTGGCGGTAACACAGCCCGGAAGCAACATAGCACATGCAGCCCATCTCGGAGGAATGCTCTTCGGCTATATACTGATCAGGTACTGGAGGAAAACTTCAAAAACACTTTACTGAGAATATGTCCCTGTGGCACAACATAAAAAAGACATTCCGCGCCGCGAATAATCTTAACAGACTGATATACATCAATATCGCGGTTTTTCTTTTTTTGTCGGCCATATCGATCATTACTTATCTCTTCGCCAACGAAGCGTTTTCAATGAAGGTGCTCAGGTTCTTCGCGGTTCCTGCATCGCTCAGTGCACTCGCCATGAAGCCATGGACACTGATAACATATATGTTCACGCACAAGGACATTCTGCATATACTTTTCAACATGCTCTGGCTTTACTGGTTCGGGAAGATCTTCCTTGAGTACCTCGACCAGCGGAAACTAGTAGTCGTGTACATCCTCGGAGGCATAGCCGGGGCAATAGTCTATATCCTGTCGTTCAACATCTTTCCCGTCTTTACCAGTCTTATTCCCGAGTCGGTTGCAATCGGAGCCTCGGCGTCGGTAATGGCTGTCGTGGTAGCTATCGCGGCTTATGTCCCGAATTATCCGGTTCACCTGTTGCTGATCGGACGGGTAAAGATCCTCTGGATCGCGGTAGGTATCTTTGTTTTGACCTCATTCATGGATTTTTCCGTCAATTCGGGCGGAAAGCTTGCACATATGGGGGGTGCCCTGTTCGGCTACCTTTACATTGTAAACCTGAGGAAGGGTAAGGATCCGGGAAAGACCCTCAACAGGATCATAGATTCAATAGCCTCTCTTTTCAAAGCCCGGAAGGAAAAAATGAAGGTGAGCTATAGCAGGAAAAAGACCGATTATGATTACAACAAGATAAAAGCCGAGCGTCAGGCAAAGATAGACGGGATACTCGACAAGATATCCAAGGGAGGTTACGACAGCCTTACGAAAGAGGAAAAGGATCTTCTCTTCTCGGAAAGTCAGAAGAAAAACTGATCACTCAGCCGGGAATACTCATAAATCAATAATCACTGTGATCAAAAATCATTATTTTTAAGTACCGTTTTTAAAGGAATTCAGGTACATTAGCAGGAAATCCCGGAGGTCTTGAAGAAAGCATTTTACAAAATACTTCTTGGTATCAATGCCCTTTTCGCGTTTGCCCTGGCATTGTCATATCTTTCAGTTCATATCGATCCCGATATTATCGCTTTCCCTGCACTCTTCGGCCTTGCCTATCCCTATCTCCTGCTTATCAACATCCTGTTCTTCCTGGTATGGGTGATAAACCTTAAATGGGAGGCTCTGATTTCGTTGTTTGTCATCCTTGCCGGCTTTACTCATTTTTCAAATTACCTGAAAGTTCAGAAGCCTGAGGGCGACAAGACAGGAACCTTCCAGGTGCAGAGCTATAACGTTAGGCTTTTCAACTATTACGAAGGGAAAGGAAACAGCAATTCAGAAAAAAAGATACTTGAACTGCTCAGAAATCAGAAAGCAGATGTGATATGCCTTCAGGAGCTTTTTCTTTCAGGCGATCCGATGCTGAAGCAGCAGGAAATAAAGGCGGCCCTGGGGAAAGGATACAATTCCCACTTCAAGATAATCAGTACAGGGAGAAACCGGTCGTACGGGATAGTAACCCTTAGCCGTTACCCTATTGTCGCGAGGAATGATATTGTTCACGAGAAGTCGTCGAGCCTTTCGATTTACACCGATATAATTGCAGACGGTGATACCATAAGGATATTCAACAACCATCTCCAGTCGTTCAGGCTTCACAGCAGGGAAAGGACTTTTATCACTGAACTTTTTGAAGGGGCACAGGAACGTGACACTTTCAATGAGATCGTTAACTTATCATCGAGTCTGCGGGCAGGTTTTATTAAAAGGTCTTCCCAGGCCCAGGCTCTCCGGGAAATAATCGGGAAATCTCCCTACCCTGTAATTGTTGCAGGCGATTTCAACGACACTCCCGTGTCATATTCATACCGTAAGATCAGAAAAGGACTTAATGATGCATTTGTAAGTGCAGGATACGGGGCCGGATTCACCTACAAGGGCAATTACCCCCCGAACAGGATCGACTATATACTGTTTGACAATTCCTTTGAATGCCGGCACTTCGACATTAAAAAAGTGAAGTACTCGGATCACTATCCGATTACGGCTTTTTTCAGGAAGAAATAGACTGGTTCGGGGTTCGGGGTTTGAGGTTAAGTGTTAAGGTCAATGTCAGCGTTGGTTGTTTACCCCCTTCCCAACCTTCCCCCAAGTGAAGGAGCAAGAAGATTCTGCTAATATTGGAAAGGAATATAAATTCTAATATTTGATAAACAAATTGAGCTGTAACTTCCATTTGAAGAAGCTTTTCCCCTTTGGGGGAAACGGGAAAGGGGGTGAATGAAAGTAAGAGGCTCAGTGTTAAGCGCTTAGCGAATTAGCGGCGTTTAGCCTTTAAAGCAGGGACCGCAAGACCGCAAGACCTGTGCCCTGTGCCCTGTGCCCCGCGCCCTGAGCCCTGAGCCCTGTGCCCTGTGCCATTTACACCAGCAATCCCGTCAGATCAACATTTCCTCCCGAAATAATAAGTCCCACCTTTTTTCCCCTGAACAATTCCGGATTTTCTCCCACCACTGCAAGCACGGTAGCCGACGAAGGCTCTATGATAATTTTCATTCTCTCCCATACCAGTTTCATCGAGTGTATTATTGACTCTTCGCTTACTGTAATGATATCATCGACATTTTTGCGGATTATTGAAAAAGTCAGCTCGCTCAATGAAGTTAGAAGTCCGTCGGCTATTGTTAAAGGATTAACAGAAGGAGTGAGTATTCCCGTGGTGAACGACTTCCATGCATCATTGGCATTCAGCGGTTCAGCTCCGAAAACTTTAATTTCCGGGTTGATCCCCTTCGTGCATGTCGAAGTTCCGCTTATGAGTCCTCCGCCACCAACCGGTGCGATTACTGCATCCAGATCATTTATTTCTTCAAGGAGTTCAAGGGAAGCGGTTCCCTGGCCGCATATCACCATTAAATTATCGTAGGGATGTATGAGTATCGCCCCGGTTGATTCCATAATGGCTTTGCATGTTTCCTCACGTGCCTGTGATGTGGGTTTGCAGAAGGTTATTTCAGCCCCGTATCCTGCAACAGCGTCTTTCTTGACTGACGGGGCGTTTTCAGGCATCACGATATAGGCCTTTGTTCCGTTCATCCTTGCAGCAAGGGCCAGGGCGGCGGCATGGTTGCCCGATGAATGTGTCACGACACCCATTTTCCTGTTTTCCGGACCGAGAGAGAGGACTGCATTTGTAGCGCCTCTGAATTTGAATGCCCCGACTTTCTGAAAGTTTTCACATTTGAAAAAAAGTTCGCAGCCGAAAATATTATTTAGCAGGCCTGAAGTAAGAACAGGTGTCCGCTTGATAAACGGACTTATCCTAAGGTGAGCCGACTTAATATCTGTCAGTGTTGGGAGTGTCATTCCATGGGTTTTAACCAAAATTACAAAAAAATTCCCCTCTCCGGGCTTAGGAGAGGGGAATGAATATTCAATAAATTATGCCGTGTTATCCAAGAATGCTCCATGCAACGGTCAGTCCGGCGAGGACAACCGAAACCATCGACATCAGTTTGATAAGGATATTGAGTGCCGGGCCTGAGGTATCCTTGAAAGGATCTCCTACCGTGTCGCCCACGACGGATGCCTTGTGAGGTTCGCTTCTTTTGCCGCCGTAGAAGCCGCGTTCGATGTACTTCTTGGCATTGTCCCATGCACCGCCAGAGTTGTTGAGCATGGTAGCAAGGACAAATCCTGTTGTCATTCCGCCAGCGAGAAGGCCGATCACACCGGGAACGCCGAATAACAGTCCAACCAACATGGGAACAACGATCGCGATCATTGAAGGGACAAGCATTTCGCTCTGTGCACCCTTTGTTGAGATCTCAACGCATTTTGCATATTCTGGTTTTGCCGTTCCTTCCATGATGCCGGGGATTTCGCGGAACTGACGACGAACCTCGTCCACCATTTTACCTGCGGCGCGACCGACTGCTTTCATGCTCATTGAGCTGAAAAGGAATGCCATCATTCCTCCTATGAAAACACCACCGAGGAGAATGGGATTAAAAAGTGAAAGATCGTACGCGGCAGCAAAATCCCTGACTGAAGCGCTAGTAATATGAACCGCGGTCTGTCCGTCCTGAACTGCCGGTACAGTACTGTTATAGAAGAGAGTATCACCTATCTGCTTGAAGCCTTCAGGTGCCTTGTCGATAAGCCGGCCAAGCCACAGCCTGACTTCTTCCATGTATGCTGCCATAAGGGCAAGAGCTGTAAGAGCAGCTGAACCGATAGCAAATCCTTTTCCGGTTGCTGCTGTAGTATTGCCAAGTCCGTCGAGTGCATCAGTCCTTTCCCTGACTTCCTTGGGAAGTTCCGACATCTCGGCGTTTCCGCCCGCGTTATCGGCAATCGGTCCGAATGCATCGGTTGCAAGAGTAATACCAAGGGTTGAGAGCATACCCACTGCAGCGAATCCAATGCCGTACACTCCCATTGCAAAGTTGGAGAAACCTCCTGCAAAACCGTAAGCAGCTATGATACCGGCAACGATTGTTACAACCGGGATCCATGTAGAAGACATACCAACTGCCATCCCTTCGATAATTACTGTGGCAGGACCCTGAACGGCCTGTTTTGCAATGCCCTGGGTGGGCTTGTTACCATCAGAAGTGTAGTATTCGGTCGACTGGCCTATAATCACACCTGCCAGAAGACCTGCAACTGCTGAACCGAATACGCCCCATGTAATCCAGTCAAATCCTGCCATGACAGCCAGAACAACCAGAATAAGTGCAGAGCTGCCTCCGGTACCAAGAAGAAGGGCTTGAAGAAGAGCTTTTGGTGTTGCTGATTCCTTTGTTCTTACAAAATATACACCGGCAATTGAAAGAAGGATACCAATAGCTGACACCAGCATAGGGGCGATTACTGCCTTCATCTGGACATCGCCCGCTACCGCGGGAAGAGCAGCGCCGAGAGCAGCTGTGGCAAGAATTGATCCTGCATACGATTCATATAGATCAGCGCCCATACCGGCTACATCACCCACGTTATCGCCAACGTTGTCGGCAATGGTCGCGGGGTTGCGGGGGTCATCCTCGGGGATGCCTGCTTCAACCTTTCCAACCAGGTCAGCACCCACGTCGGCAGCCTTTGTAAAGATACCGCCTCCCACGCGTGCAAAGAGAGCCTGTGTCGATGCACCCATTCCGAATGTAAGCATAACAGCCGTGATTTCTATAAGTTTCACATGTTCAGTAGTACCAGGATGAACAAATGTAAGACCGAGGAATGTCATTCCATTAGCCATATGCTCGGGTGTAAATACCAGCTCGTTAAGGATCCAGAACCAGAGAGCTATGTCAAGCAGACCGAAGCCGACAACGACAAGACCCATAACCGCACCGCTCCTGAGAGCAACCTGCAGTCCCTTGTTAAGCGATTTTGAAGCAGCCCATGCTGTCCTGTTCGATGCATAAGTTGCTGTTTTCATCCCGAGAAAACCGCAGAGGCCCGAGAAGAACCCCCCGGTAAGAAATGCAACAGGAACAAAAGGATTCTGAATCCCCATATAAGCCAGCAAAGTCAGCAGGATAACAAGTATAACGAACACCTTGAATACGACAGAATACTGACGCTTGAGATATGCCATTGCCCCTTCCCTGACATAAGCCGCGATTTCCTTCATCCTGTCGGTGCCTTCTTCCTGAGCTTTCATGCCCCGGTAGAAGATCCATGCAAAAAGCAATGCCAGGAGTGCAGAAACCGGCACAATCCAAAAAATACTACTAATCATGATATCAGTTTTTAAATTAGAAAAATTAGGTTCCGGTATGACAAAAATTTTGCCGCTACAAAACTAATTCAGTTTTTTATTTATGCAAGCGAAAAAAAGCATTCCCGAATCAAATTGCTCTTAAAAAACGTAATTAATGTTTTCAGGTTCTGCCATTGTATACTGTGGCGTATTCTCCCCTGGGTATCCCCGGGGCTGCCGCGGGAAATAAACCTTTAATTTTCACTTCGCAGGTATTGCTCAAGGAAATGAGATGAGAATGCATCAGGCAGGCAACAAAACTGACATTTTATTACATTTACCGGGAATATTTCAAGGGAATCCCGGCAAACTGCCATATGAGTGCTTTTTTTGAAGACAAGAATGCCGCGAAGCATGGAGGAAGAAGATAATAAATTACATAAGATGGAAAGAATAAGAATCGGAGTATCCGGATACGGAAACCTGGGAAAGGGAGTCGAACTGGCAGCCGCCCGGAACCCCGACATTGAACTGGTGGCTATCTTCACCAGAAGGGACCCGGGACATGCCGCAACTGGCTCTGCCCTTGTTCATATATCCGAATTAAGAAAATACACTGACAAGATAGATGTTCTTATTCTATGTGGCGGCTCAGCTGCCGACCTGCCTCTCCAGGGACCTGAACTGTCGCGGTTGTTCAATACTGTCGACAGTTTCGACACTCATGCAAAAATTCCCGGATATTTCAGGCAGGTAGATGAATCTTCCCGGGCGGCAGGAAAACTAAGCCTGGTGTCAGCAGGCTGGGATCCCGGACTGTTTTCACTGGCAAGGCTCCTGGGCCGGTGTGTGCTGCCCTCCGGACACGATTACACATTTTGGGGGAAGGGAGTCAGCCAGGGGCATTCGGATGCCATCAGGAGAATTGCCGGAGTTAAAAATGCCATTCAATATACCATACCTGTTGAAAGTGCCCTGCAGAGAGTCCGCTCAGGAGAAAATCCTGAACTCTCAACATCCGAAAAGCACATCAGGGATTGCTACGTGGTGGCGGAAGAGGGAGCCGACCGTGCAGCTATTGAAAAAGCAATAGTTACGATGCCGGACTATTTCAGAGACTACAAAACAACTGTGAATTTCATCACTGAGGAAGAACTTAAAACCAGGCATTCAGGAATGCCTCATGGAGGAATTGTTATACGGACCGGCACAACCGGAAAAGGGATGGGGCAGAGAATGGAGTTCAGCCTTGATCTTGAAAGCAATCCCGAATTCACTGCAAGCGTTATCGTGGCCTATGCCAGGGCTATAGCAAGGATGGCAAAAGAAGGACAGACAGGCGCAAGGACAGTTTTCGACATTCCTTTTGGCCTTCTTTCACCCGAATCGCCTGAAGAGCTAAGGAAAAATATACTGTAGGATTCGATACATTAAAAATATGTCCGGCAGAACCAAAACAAACGACTTTGCCGACGACCTGAAAAAGGCTGTTGAGATACTTAAGCGGGGGGGAATTATACTGTACCCGAGCGATACCATCTGGGGACTGGGCTGTGATGCAACCAGGCAGGATGCTGTTGAAAGGATCTTCGCAATCAAGCAGCGCGACGACGGCAGAAGTCTTATCGTACTGGTGAACGGATTCGGCATGCTTGAACACTATGTCAGGAGCGTGCCGGAAATAGCTTACCATCTGGCCGAGATTGCCGACAGGCCGCTCACCATAATATATCCCGAAGGGAGGAATCTGGCTCCGGGTGTTCGCGGAAGTGACGGATCGGTAGGTATAAGAATTTGTTTTGACGGATTCTGCAACGAGCTTGTTACACGCTTCGGAAAACCGATTATATCAACATCAGCCAATATCAGCGACACACCGGCGCCGGCTGTTTTCAGTGAGATAGACAAAGTGATAGTTGATTCAGCCGACTATGTGGTAAGTTACCTGCAAACGGACCCTACCAGGAATACGCCATCGTCAATCATAAAGGTTGAATATAACGGTGTAATAAAAATTATCCGCTTATAGAAATTGCAGACCTAAAGATTGATTTCCAGGAGCCCGTCCGGCAGGTTCATTGTTATTGTCTTGTTCTTTTTGTTTATGCCGGTGATGAAATCACCGTGAAGCGGCACAAGGATCTCCCTTTTTTCGGGCGATAGTATCCTGAGCAGGTCCTGTCCCGGATTCTGAATAATCTCTTCTATGATGCCGACAATGCCGCGATCGCTTAGCAACACGGTGAACCCTTTTATTTCTGAATTGTCGCCGGCTTTGTCCTGAACAGCTGCCGTGGTCATTCTTACCCGGCAACCGCTGAACATCGAAGCTTTCTCATAAGAGTCGAAGCCTTCAAGTTTCAGTTTGATGGTCTCTCCTCCCTCATCTTGCAGGGATGTGATAAAAAAAGGAACCGGTTTCCCTTCGTATTCGATGAAAACCGATTCCATGTCAGAAATATCTTCTTCAAAGTCCTTTTCCAGTTTCACTGACAGTATGCCGTCATAGCCCTGGATCTTCTGTATCCTTCCGATCAATATGCCGGCATTGTACGCCACAGGCCAAAGTACCCTGTAATACTTTGATTATTCAGTTGCAGCTTCTTCAGCTGAAGTTTCAGCAGATGTATCACCAGCAGCCGGGACTTCAGCGGCAGCTTCAGCATGTGCTTCTTCAGAAGCTGCTTCGGCCTGTTCCTTCGCGGCAAGTTCAGCCTGTTTCTTTGCCAGTCTGGCGGCCCTTTCTTCATTTACTTTCTTCTCAGCAAGAAGGCGTTTGCTTACATCAGCATCTCTCGATTTCTCGATACCTGATTTTTTGGATTCAATCTTTTCTTCATTCTGCTTCATCCAGGCTTCAAATCTCCTGTCTGCTTCAGCTTCATCAAATGCACCCTTCTTCACTCCTTCGAGCAAGTGCTTTTTCAACAGGACACCCTTGTATGAAAGGATGGCTCTGCAGGTTTCTGTCGGTAGCGCGCCCTTTTGCAGCCAACCCAACGCTTTATCGAAATCCAGCTCGATGGTTGCGGGGTTAGTTCTCGGATTGTAATTTCCGATCCTTTCAATATATCTGCCATCCCGTGGCGACCTGCTATCAGCTACCACAATGTGGTAGTAGGCTGTTCTCTTACGGCCTTTCCTAGCTAATCTGATTTTAACTGCCATTTAGTTTTTAACGCTTTTTATTAAACCTGTTTTTAAAAATGTGGGTGCAAATATATTGAATTTTTTCATCATAATATAATTTTGATTTTAGCGGTATGATAGCCTGCCCCGCTCAAGCGGGGGAACCGCACATGATTGAAAATTATATTCATTACGTATTTGTGCTTGAATTCAATCATGTGGGTTTCAAGAAACAACTAAATAAATTGAGTTACAGACTATGGGGCACGGGGCGCGGGGTGTCATGATAAGTGAATGCCGGGTGATTGTCGGGCGTTGATAACTCGTGGCGGATTTTTGGGATGCCTGTCGGTCTTTTTGGCTAATTTTGTGTTCCGGCATTAACATAAAAACATAAAATATGGCCCCTTTCGCGCATTTGCATGTACACACGCAGTATTCAATACTTGACGGAGCCTCTAACATCCCGAAGCTGATCGACAGGGTTAAGCAGCTTGGGATGGAGGCAGTTGCCATAACCGACCATGGCAACATGTTCGGTGTAAAGGAATTTCATGCCGCGGCGCTGGAAAAGGGTATCAAACCCATCCTTGGATGTGAATTATATGTAGCCAAACGGCCTGTGGGCGGAACATCGGTAAAGGAGGACAGGTCGGGTGATCACCTGATTCTTCTGGCAAAGAATCTAAAGGGATACCATAACCTGATAAAACTGGTATCGCTGGCCTGGATAAAGGGTTTTTATTACACTCCCCGCGTCGACAAGGAAATGCTGGCGCGATACAGGGAGGGACTTATTGCATCGTCGGCATGCCTTGCAGGAGAGATCCCGGATGAGATACTCAATGGATCGATGGCTTCGGCAGAAAAAGCGTTGAAGGAATACATAGATCTTTTCGGCGAGGACTTCTACCTTGAGATACAGAGGCATGAGACTTATGATCCGGAAGCCGACAGCAGCGTTTTTCCCAAACAGCAGCTGGTAATAGAGGGCATAAGGAAACTTGCTGATAAACATAGTGTAAAGATCATTGCTACCAACGACGTTCACTTCATCAACGCTGAGGATGCGGAGGCTCACGACCGTCTTATCTGCATTAACACAGCGAAGGACATTGACGATCCCGACAGGCTAAGGTATTCACGGCAGGAATACCTGAAGAGCGAGGAAGAGATGAGGGTGATCTTCAGCGATATACCCGAAGCAATAGACAATGTTGCCGGGCTGGTTGAAAAGATCGGGAAATATAATCTCGACCACGATCCGATCATGCCCGACTTCAAACTGCCCGAAGCCTTCAGCGACGAAAATGAATATCTCAGGTTCCTTACCTACAGTGGTGCGAAGGAGAGATGGGGGACTCTCACGGATGAACAAACCGAGCGCCTGGAGTTTGAACTCGACACCATATCGAAGATGGGTTTCCCGGGATACTTCCTCATCGTTCAGGATTTTCTCAGGGCAGCTCGCGAGATGGGTGTCTCGGTTGGCCCGGGCAGAGGCTCTGCAGCAGGTTCGGCAGTTGCCTGGTGTCTTAGAATAACCGACATAGATCCTATAAAATACGGACTGCTGTTTGAACGATTCCTCAATCTCGACCGTATCTCAATGCCCGATATCGATATCGACTTTGATGAGGACGGAAGGGAGGATGTCCTTAAATATGTGGTGAACAAGTATGGTCACGACAAGGTTGCCCATATAATCACCTTCGGCACCATGGCTGCAAAGGGAGCCATAAGGGATGTTGCAAGGGTTCAGAAGCTTCCCCTTCCCGATGCCGACAGGCTGGCCAAGCTGGTTCCCGAAAGACCCGGAATAAAACTCTCGGATGCATATTCCGAAGTTCCGGAACTGGCAAAGGAAAGAAACTCCGGCAACAAGCTCATTGCCCAGACTCTGAAGTTTGCAGAAGTCCTGGAGGGATCGGTGCGGCAGACCGGCATCCATGCCTGTGGAATAATAATCGGGAAAGAATCGCTCGACAACTACGTACCCCTGAGCACGGCAAAGGACGCCGACCTGTATGTAACCCAGTACGATGGTAACCAGGTCGGACAGGTGGGACTTCTGAAAATGGATTTCCTGGGGCTGAAAACTCTGTCAATAATAAAGGACTGCATTGAGAACATCCGGAGGTCACGAGGAATAGAAATAGATATCGACAATCTTCCTTTCGATGACATGAAGACTTTTGAATTATTCAGCAACGGCGAGACGACAGGTATTTTCCAGTTTGAATCAACCGGTATGAAGCGTTACCTGAGGGAACTGAAGCCGAACCGGTTTGAGGACCTCGTGGCCATGAACGCCCTGTTCCGGCCGGGGCCTATGGATCACATCCCCCAGTATATCAGGAGGAAACACGGTCTTGAACCCATCAATTATATTCTTCCTGTAATGGAAAAGTACCTTACGGATACCTACGGCATAACCGTTTACCAGGAGCAGGTGATGCTTCTTTCCCAGGAGCTGGCGGGCTTTACCAAGGGCGAGGCCGATAACCTCAGAAAGGCAATGGGAAAGAAGAAGAAATCGATAATGGACGAGATGAACATCAAGTTCAGGGAAGGGTGCAGGAAAAATGGATACGATGAAGCGATAATAGACAAGATATGGTCTGACTGGGAAGCTTTCGCGCACTATGCTTTCAACAAGTCTCACTCCACCTGTTACGCCCTGATAGCATTCCAGACCGGCTACCTCAAGGCCAATTACCCTGCCGAGTATATGGCCGCGGTTCTGAGCAGGAACATCAGCGACATTAAGAAGATAACAACCTTTATGGATGAGACCCGCAGGATGGGAATGGAAGTACTGGGACCCGATGTAAATGAGAGTAATGTTAAATTCACCGTGAACAAGGACGGCAACATCAGGTTTGGTCTGGGAGGAATCAAGGGTGTGGGTGAGAGTGCTGTGTTGCAGCTTATAAATGAACGTGAGCAGAACGGGCTTTACAGCAGCATCTATGATCTCGTCGAAAGAGTGAACCTTAATGCCCTCAACAAGAAAAACCTTGAGGCAATGGCAGTTGCAGGTGCTTTCGACTGTTTCGATTCCATCTCCAGGGCCCAGTATTTCGCCACCGATACCAAAGGCTTAACCTTTATAGAGAACCTGATAAGGTATGGCAACAACGTCAAGACGATTAAAAATTCGAGTCAGCAGACCCTGTTCGGAGGGGCAGCGGGTTTCGACATCCCGAAGCCCGAGCCGCAGGCCTGTGTCGACTGGCCGAAACTTGAAAAGCTGAATCGCGAAAAGGAGGTCATAGGCATCTATCTGTCGTCTCATCCCCTCGATGATTTCGAACTTGAGATAAACACATTCACGACAGCAACGCTGGCCGGTCTTCAAAACCTGAGCGAATACAACGAACGCGACGTTACGGTGGCAGGTATGGTGATCGACACCAGAAGCGGGACAAGCAAGAACGGAAAACCATACGGGTCTTTTACCCTGCAGGATTATAGCGATTCATTCCGGTTTATCCTCTTCGACAAGGAGTACCTGGAACTCAGTAAATTCTTCACTGTCGGCTATTACCTTCTGGTGAAGGGGAGGGTTCAGAAAAGAAAATACCGCGCGGATGAGCTTGAATTCCGTATAAAAACAATAAACCTGCTGTCGAGCGTGAAGGATGACCTGATAAAATCAGTGACCATCAAGATCAATCCACAGGATATCTCAAGTGAAATGACACACGAACTGATGACTCTGGTGAATGAAAACAAGGGCTCGACCGAACTGAGGTTCCTTTTCTGGGATTCGGAAGACAAGATCTCACTTTCCATGTTTTCGCGCAGTATAAGGGTAAGGCTTAACAATGAACTGCTCGCGTTTCTCGATGATTTTCCGGGAATTGACTACAAGGTAAACTGATGGCGGAGACAGTGAAGGAGTAAGTGAATACTTGTGTACTGGATATCGGGTTTGACCGGCAGCATTAATAAAATATCAATATCTTTGCAAACTCGGATTTCAACTATATCAAAAATATTAAAGAAATGGCATTAGAGATAAATGACAGCAACTTCGACGAGGTGGTCTTAAAATCGGAGCTTCCCGTAATGGTCGATTTCTGGGCTGAATGGTGCGGACCCTGCAGAATGATCGCACCCATTATGGAAGATCTTTCAAAGGAATACGAGGGGAGGCTAGTGGTTACAAAATGTGACATTGACAACAGTCCGGCTGTTGCTGCCAGGTTTGGCATCAGGAATATTCCCACGGTTCTTTTCTTCAGGGATGGAAAGGTTACTGACAAACAGGTAGGAGCTGTGCCGAAGATGAACTTCGTAAACAAGATAAACTCCCTTCTCCAATAGCCACTTTTCAGATGACAGTCTGTGTTTTTGCTGCCTCGAGCAGCCGCATAGACCCCCGATATTTTGAGGCAGCATCCCTGTTAGGCACTCTTTTTGCCCGGTCGGGGATAAATGTAATCTACGGGGGCGGAGGCATCGGTCTGATGGGTGCCCTTGCCGACGCTGTGATGGAAAATGGCGGCAGCATCACCGGAGTTATTCCGGCCTTCATGAGAGACGAAGGGTGGGGGCATCCGAAAGTAAGCGACATGATAGTGACCTCCGACATGGGGGAACGAAAAAGGAAGATGTTAGCAAGGGCAGGAGCCGTTGTTGCCCTTCCCGGAGGTATAGGGACCCTGGAGGAACTGACCGAAGCCATCACTCTTAAACAACTGGGGCTCTTTCACGGTCCGCTTGTAATGTTGAACACCCTTGGATTTTACGATCCGCTGATCGGAGTTCTGGATAAAATGATCCGGGGAAATTTCATGCGAACCGTGCATAAGAATATGTGGACGGTTGCCGGAACTCCCGAAGAAGTTATTTATGCCCTGAGCGACTACAGGGGATGGACAGACGATCCGAGGAAAATTGCAAGGATTTGATCACCTGTTGTTTTAGGCTATTTCTTTCTCTCCTCCCTTATAAATATGTCCAGACGGCTGTTGCTGAAAACCTGCTGACTTATCAGCCTCCCCATCACCCCGGGAGCCTTTACACCGCTGCCCAGTACCTGGTATCCCTGGAAAACCCTGGCCTCGTCCCACAGTCCGAGACTCATGAAATGATTGAGTACCGCCGAACCACCTTCAATTAACAATGACTGTATCCCCCATTTGTGCAGATAATCGAGTACCTGGATGGCGGAAGGTTCATTTTTATTAAGTTTTACAACCACCGATCGCGGCATGTTCACTTTATCGGGAAAGAATGTGAATATCACCTGGGGTCCGATCAGATCGTTCATTGCCAGGTTTGAAGGCAGGTTACCCGATCCTGAAAGAATTAGCCTGATGGGACTGTTCCCGGTCCATTCCCGTACATTCAGTTTAGGATTGTCAGCTCTCACTGTTTCTCCTCCGACAAGGATGGCCTGTTCCGTCACCCTCCATTTATGAACCAGTATCCGTTCGGAATTGCCGGTTATCCATAAGGGGCCTTCCGTCATTCTCCTCTCCTTGTCACGTCCGATGAATCCGTCGGCACTCTGTGCCCATTTAAGAACTATATAAGGTCTTCTCTTTTCATGAAATGTAAGAAACCTGCGGTTGATAAACCGGCACTCCTCGGAGGCAATGTCAGTGATCACCCCGCGGCCTGCTTCCCTGAGCCTTGCAAAACCCTTCCCTGAAACTTCGGCACTTGTGTCGGTGGCACCTGAAACAACAACCGGGATGCCTTCAGCAATGATCCGGTCGGCACATGGCGGTGTCTTACCATAATGCGAGCAGGGCTCCAGATTGACATAGAGTGTAGAAGAGAAAAGAAGTTCCTTGTCTTTCACCGATTCAATTGCAAGCACTTCGGCATGACGGCTACCGGCTTTCACGTGATATCCTTCGCCGATAATCGTGCCTTTGTGAACAATTACCGATCCCACAAGAGGATTCGGGTAAGTAAGTCCTTCTGCCTTTGATGCCAGTTCAAGGCATCGTTTCATGAATTTAAGATGATCTTCTCCTGCCATTAAAGTTAAAGTGCTAATTTTGGGTTATGGCTGTTAAATTACAAACAATAAAAGACATCCGAAACTATATTTCCCGGGAACTTTCAGGCCTTTATTCCGGGAGGGAGGCGCTGGCGATTGCCCATCTGGTGACGGAAAAGATGTTCGGAGCCGGCAGGATGGCTTTGATGCTCAGGGAGAACGAGCCTCTTAAAGGCAATCCGTATCAAAAGAGGGTCATGAGTTACTGCCGCAGGCTCTCTGCAGGTGAGCCGGTCCAATACGTTCTTGGTGAAACGGAATTTTACAACTGCAGGATCATGGTAAACAGGAATGTACTGATCCCCCGGCCCGAGACAGAGGAACTGGCAGACATAGTCATCAGGGAGAACAGGGACACCGATGCCCGCATAATTGACTTCGGGACCGGATCAGGCTGTCTGGCAATTGCACTTGCTGTCAACCTCCCATCGGCAAGCCTGACTGCTGTTGACATTTCAAAGAAAGCCCTGAAAACAGCTGAGCGGAATGCTTCTCTGAACAATGCCGCGGTTGATTTTATAAATGCTGACATTCTCTCAGACGAACTGCCCGGACTACTGCCCATGGCAGGAATCTTTACCGGCAATCCTCCCTATGTAAGAGAGTCGGAGAAAAAGTTTATGAGAAATAATGTGCTCGGTTATGAACCATGGAAGGCCCTGTTTGTTCCCGACAACGATCCTCTCAGGTTCTACCGTGCAATCCTGGATCTCTCCCGGGAAAAGCTGCTTAAATGTGGAATGGTTTATTTTGAGATCAATGAACCGATGGGAGATACCATGCGCGAATTATTTGAAAAATATGATTTTTCTGAAATCCGGATAATAAAAGACATCTATGGAAAAACCCGCTTCGCGGCAGGAAGGAAAAAAGCCTGATAAAAGTCAGGCAGAGAAAGCACTGAACAGGGCGATGAACTTGTGTTCCAAAGCCGAGTACTGCATCTCGGACATCAGGCAGAAGCTTGAATCGTGGGGCCTCGGTCAGTCAGAGTCAGAGCAGGTCATAAAGAAACTTATAAAGGAAAACTTTATAAATGAGGAAAGGTATACCGGTGCTTATGTAAGAGACAAATACCGTTACAACAAATGGGGAAGGGTTAAGATAGCAGCCATGCTGAAGGCAAAGGGAATACCTTCCGGCATCATCGATTCCGCGCTGTCCTTCCTGGATGAAGAAGAGTACAGACAGATGGTGAGGGACTTGATTCTTTCCCGCCGCGGATCGGTAAAGGCAAATAACCAGTACGACCTGAAGGGCAAGCTGTTACGATATGGACTTTCGAAAGGTTTTGAAAGCAGTCTGTTGTATGATATTCTGAATGATCTGGACTAAAAAATAAACGGGGTACGCGGCGCGCGGTGTTCTCCTGATGACCGTCATTTTCCGGTCACAAAAGCCTGAATATCCATTTTATGAACGGCATGAATGCTATCAGAAAGATCGTGGCGGAAGCAAGTACATCGTAGACAATCAGCTGTCTGACTGTTTCGGGATGCCTCAGGTAAAAAACCGAAAACACGATTCGCATAAGCAACTGCGCGGCAAAGAATATGAAAACCCTCATCGCGTTGCTGTTCCATCTGTAGGCTTCGCTGATCCTTCCCTGCAGGATAAGGGAGAAAGCGTGCGACAATCCACATGAAGCGCATGGTTCACCGGTTAGCTTTTCATGGATACAGACCACCGGGTAATTATCTTTAACAGGAGAGAAAATAGCGGAATAGAAAAATACGAAAAACAGAACAACTGTCAGTGCGATATTGACACGCGTGTACGGTTCGGAGATCAGTCTTGGCTTCAGATTCAGGAAGGCATCACTCCTTCGCGTCGAGAGTGTCATTGCTCACGGTATTGCTTTCCTCAAGCTCTTCTAGCTGGCGCCTGCGATCCTCCCTTCCTTCTTTAATCTGTATATTCACTGATTCATCACCGTTCTCCACGCTGATATCGACATTGGCTTCCTCGAGTTTATCAAGAACATCTTTCCGGACATCCTTTATAACGTTTTCAATATCACCGCCCCATTGTTTGTTGAACCTGTCGCTTAATCTGCCCACCACCATAATCTGCGACATTGAAATAAGTGTTGCCACAACGCCGAGGATAAGACCGGCAAGAGGGATAGAGCGGGGTGAGTCATCTCTTGCAGCCTGGCTCAGGCCTACTGAAGCAAGCACTATGGCTATTATACCCGGGATAACCGCGATGAGCCCCACGCACGGGATAACCGCGATGACAAAAGTCACGATTGCAGTTACAAGCGCAGCTATACCAAGAGTTTGCCCGGACGTTCTTCGTGCCTGTCCCGGATTCTGTCCACCGGGTTGTCCGCTGTTGTTTGTGAAATCTTCCATGTCTTTCAATTGTTTTCTTAATTCATTCCTGTCAGGATATTCAGCATATCCTGTTCTAAAGACGTAACCGGAGTTTCAATGATGCGTCCTGCTTCAACTTTATTTTTCAGAAAAATAAAAGTCGGAACCCTTTCAATATTAAAGGTATCATAGCCTCCCACCGGGGCAAGCTTTGTAATGTCGACACCCACGAAGGTCATCTTTTCAGCCGGGAAACCTGTTTGTTCAACTATCTTCATAAACCTGGGGACCTCCCTCCTGCTATCGGGACACCAGGTTCCGAGTACAATCAGTATTGACAGGTCGCTGCCGATCGCCGGCACAAGTTTTTCAATAACCGCCCTGTCGGGCTTGTATTCTTCCCTGCCACTGATATACCATTCCGAATGGGGATTGTTTAAGAACATTCCGGGGTTTATGTATCCGAGAAGCCATGTTGAGGGATCGGCATAATTCACCTGCCTGTTTTCGCTTTGCTGATCAACTGCCGGACTAATCGATTCCGTATTTCGTGAACTTCTGCAGGAAGATGCAAATAATGCTACAAGCAATATGACTGTTAAGCTTCCTCTCGTAAGGGATGAAAATTTAACCCTCCTGCCGGAGCTCCTCTCACCGTGGTGGAAGGCTGGGAAGTGGGTATTAATAATACCTGTATTCATCATTTGGTAAATGTTTTATTATATCCGTTCAAAATCCGCACTTTCACTCTTATTCGCTCACATGGAGAAGTATGGTAAGTATCTGCTTCGCCGCGACGGCTACTGAAGTACCCGGACCAAAGATAGCCGCCACTCCTGCATCATACAGGAACTTGTAATCCTGAGGCGGAATAACTCCTCCGGCAATTACTAGAATATCTTCTCTCCCAAGCTTTTTCAGTTCTTCAATAACCTGTGGAACAAGCGTTTTATGACCTGCAGCCAGACTCGATATTCCAATGACATGGACATCATTTTCAACTGCCTGCCGTGCTGCTTCGGAGGGAGTCTGGAAAAGTGGTCCGATATCAACATCGAATCCGATGTCGGCATAAGCTGTCGACACCACTTTGGCTCCCCTGTCGTGGCCGTCCTGGCCAATCTTGGCGACCATAATCCTGGGCTGGCGGCCTTCCATTTCGGCAAATCTGGCAGCCATCGCCCTGGCTTCATTGAATTCATCGCCTGATTTGTATTCCGAGGAATAGGCTCCTGAAATTGTGCGTATCACTGCTTTATATCTTCCTGCTATTATTTCACATGCATAACATATTTCTCCGAGGCTTGCTCTTTTCATGGCTGCATTCACGGATAGTTCCAGAAGGTTTCCCTCTCCGGTTTCAGCGCATTTGGTTATTGCTTCAAGAGCTGCCATGCATTCTTCCTCATTCCTTTCCGCGCGCAGTTTCTGAAGTCGCTTCACCTGTGCATCCCTGACGGCGCTGTTGTCGACCTCGAGTATTTCAAGCGGTTCCTCCTTGTCAAGCCTGTATCTGTTGGTACCGACAATAGTCTGTAATTCTGAGTCTATTCTTGCCTGGGTCCTGGCCGCAGCCTCCTCTATCCTCATCTTCGGAATTCCCGAATCAATGGCTTTGGCCATACCTCCGAGGCTTTCGATTTCCTCAATAAGTTCCCACGCCCTGTGGGCTATCTCATTTGTAAGGCTTTCGACATAATATGAGCCTGCCCAGGGGTCGACAGCCCTGCAGATATTTGTTTCCTCCTGCAGGTATTTCTGGGTGTTCCGTGCAATACCTGCCGAGAAGTCGGTCGGGAGAGCAAGGGCTTCATCGAGGGCATTGGTATGGAGGCTCTGGGTATGTCCAAGGGCGGCGGCAAGCGCTTCGATCGTAGTCCGGCCTATATTATTGAAGGGATCCTGTTCCGTAAGACTCCATCCTGATGTCTGGCAGTGGGTTCTCAGCGCCAGCGATTTCTTGTTCTTCGGATTGAATCCGCTCACGATTTTTGCCCAGAGCATCCTCGCGGCCCTCATCTTGGCGATTTCCATGAAATGGTTCATTCCAACTGCCCAGAAGAATGATATCCTCGGGGCAAAAGTATCTATGTCGAGGCCTGCATTGATTCCTGTCCTCAGGTACTCGAGACCGTCGGCAAGGGTATAGGCCAGTTCTATGTCGCATGTAGCCCCTGCCTCCTGCATATGGTAGCCCGATACGCTGATGGAGTTGAACTTAGGCATTTTTTGGGATGTAAACTTAAAAATGTCGGCAATGATGCGCATAGAGAATTCAGGCGGATATATATAGGTATTCCTCACCATGAATTCCTTAAGGATGTCATTCTGGATAGTTCCGGAAAGCTGTTCATATGAGGCTCCCTGTTCAAGGGCGGCAACTATGTAAAAGGCCAATACCGGAAGAACGGCACCGTTCATGGTCATCGACACCGACATCCTGTTCAGTGGTATCTGGTCGAAGAGTATCTTCATATCGAGGATTGAATCGACCGCGACACCGGCTTTCCCCACATCGCCTGCCACCCTCTCGTGGTCCGAATCGTAGCCGCGGTGTGTCGGCAGGTCGAAAGCAATTGACAGGCCGGTCTGGCCGCCGGCCAGGTTTCTCCTGTAAAAAGCATTTGATTCCTCCGCGGTTGAGAAACCGGCATACTGCCTTATAGTCCATGGCTGCATTGCATACATGGCTGAATAGGGACCTCTCAGGAAGGGTGGGATTCCCGCGGCGTAATTCAGATGTTCCATTCCGGCAAGGTCGTCTCTGCCATAAAATGCCTTTATCTCAATATTTTCAGGGGTGATCCAGGGTCCGCCGCACTCACCAGCTGCTGCATGAATATCCACAATACCCGCTTTCCTGTTCTTCAGATCGCTTTCTTTATATACTGGTCTCATGATTTCCTGTTTTTTTATCCGTCAATCGTGTTCTCCATCTTCGATTTCAGGAATCCTGAATTCAGGGCTTCAAGAAATCCTCCTTTATCTTCCAGCTCAAGGAACAGTTTCCAGCTATCCTCAGCAATGAGTGATGTAAGCTTCTCAATATAATAAGAACCTGCAGCCGGATCTAGCACCTTACCAAACCACGATTCCTCCTTCAGAATCAGTTGCTGGTTCCTTGCCATCCTTTCGGAAAATTCATCGGGCTGACCGGTAGTTATATCGAATGGATTGACGGTCAGTGAATCGGTTCCGCCAATAATGGCCGACATTGCCTCTGTTTGTGTTCTCAGCATGTTTATATACGGATCTTCCGGCTGATCGTTCCATTTTCTCGTCACGGAGTGGATTTCCATCCTGAAACTGCTTTTGTCAGCCGGAGCATAGGAATCTGCAATTACATCCCATATTATCCTGGCTGCCCTCAGTTTTGCTATCTCCATGAAGTAATCGTTCCCGATACCAAAGCTGAACTTCATTGCCGAAGCTGCATCATCCGGTGAAATTCCCCTGTCGGTAAGTTGTGTCAGGTATTCCACTGCCATCGAGAAGCAGAAAGCCAGTTCCTGAACGGCGCTGCAACCCGAATCGGTGAAGCGGGAACCTTTGATCCGTATATTCCTGTACGATTGGAGGGTTTTGGTTTCGCGGGTAAGGGATGCAAGGTAATTGAGGCCGTCCTCAAGCGGTATGCAAAGACTCCCTTCGGCCATCAGCCGTCCTAACGGATCGGCTTCAGCAGCTCCTCTCAGGGATGAAAGACGAATTTCTTTCCCCTGCATTATGGATTTCAGGGCTGCTATTATCTCCCGTGCTTTTCCGTTCGGCAGGAAATTTATCTCTGCTCCGCAAGGATCGATCCCATCGAGCAGAACCGAGATGTTTTCCTCACTGACCGATCCCGGGTCACTTATGATAAATCCGAGAGAATCAATCCCTTTCATCAGTACATCCAGGGCTTTCAGATTAGCCTCCCTGTAATCGTTTACCTTTATATCCTGGCGGATCAGCCATTGGGCTGCAGACCTGCCGGAATCTGAATCATTACCTTTGCCCTCTCCTTTCCTGAGCATCAGGGGAAGAAGCCCCTCGACATGGCTTAGATGCTTCAGATCCTCTTCCCGGTAAAAAGGCATCACCTCGAAACCTTCCCTGGCAAGCCATACGAGCTTTTCCCGGAAGTCAGCCCCCCGGAGGTCGGCGTTAATCTTTGCCATCCACTCATCGGTGGATACCGGGGGAAAGTTTTCAAATAGTTTCTTATGTTTCATATATAGTCGTGCGGTCGTGCAGTCGTGCGGTCTGTTATTTTTGGTTCTTTGTTTTTTCATTTCATTTTCCCGCGAACTCCATCAAAAACGACTTGATAAAGTCGTTCAGGTCGCCGT
Organism: Bacteroidales bacterium; assembly: GCA_034679225.1. GTDB lineage: Bacteria > Bacteroidota > Bacteroidia > Bacteroidales > VadinHA17 > LD21. The sequence continues at coordinate 53,770 of JAXDBC010000017.1, forward strand.
CGAGCACCGCCGACACATTTCCGGTTTCATAGTCGGTACGGTGATCCTTTACCAGTTTATATGGATGCAGGGTATAGGACCGTATCTGGGAGCCCCATTCAATTTTTTTCTTCCCCCCTTCGATCTTAGCCTGTTCCTCATGCAGCTTCCTGAGTTCCAGTTCATAGAGTTGCGATTTCAGAATTCTCATCGCGTTCTCCTTGTTATTCAGCTGCGAGCGGGTTTCCTGGTTTTCAATCACAATACCTGTCGGGTGATGCCGAAGTCTTACAGCAGTTTCCACCTTGTTCACATTCTGGCCCCCTGCGCCGCTCGACCTGTATGTTTCCCAGGTGATGTCGGCAGGGCTGACCTCAATCTCGATATTATTATCCACCAGGGGTGTAATAAAAACGGATGCAAAAGTTGTCTGGCGCTTACCCTGGGCGTTGAAGGGTGAGATCCTGACAAGCCTGTGTACACCGTTCTCGCTTTTGAGGTAGCCGTAAGCCCTTTCTCCCTCTATTTCGAGGGTAACCGATTTTACACCGACCTCATCGCCGGGCAGAAAATCGAGCTGGCGGACCTTGTATTCGTTTCTTTCAGCCCACCTGAGGTACATCCTCATCAGCATAGCGGCCCAGTCGTTGCTCTCCGTGCCGCCGGCTCCGGAGTTGATCTTCAGGATTGCCCCAAGCTGATCCTCCTCCTTCTGAAGCATATTTCTCACTTCAAGTTCCTCAACCAGCGACAGGCTCAGGTCGTACTGCCTGTCAACCTCTTCCTCGGATGCTTCCCCCTCCCTGTAAAAATCAAAGATCACCTGAAGATCCTCAAACCCCCGGTTCATCTTTTCATAACTTATTGTCCAGCTTTTTATCTGTGAAATTTCCCTCAGAAGTTCCTCCGCGGCCTTCGGATCGTCCCAGAAACCCGGCCTTTGGGTAATAAGCTCCTTTTCTTTGACCTGACTTATTCTGCCGTCAATGTCAAAGATACCTCCTCAACGCGTCACGGCGTTCAGATAAATCCTTTATCTGTTCGATAGTTATCATAATCGGGTTTTGGGCAAATTTATGATTTTTTAAACAATTAATATCTTTATAATCTCATATGAAGAAAAACAGGGAATGGACTACCTCATTATCAAACTATGCTGAAATCCTGTCTTTACCGTAATCTCATTGAAGCCGGCTGCGACGAAGCCGGCCGGGGCTGTCTGGCCGGTCCGGTATTTGCTGCTGCCGTCATTCTTTCCAAGAATTACAGGCACCCGGTACTTAATGATTCCAAGAAGCTGACAGCGAAACAGAGGTTTAAGCTCAGGGAAGATATTATTAAATCGGCCATTTCATGGAAGGTGGCTTTTGTCGATAACCGTGAGATTGATGAAATAAATATACTGAGGGCCTCAATAAAAGCAATGCATCTTGCCATTGAAGGGCTTTCAGAACAGCCCCAGTTCCTGCTGATCGACGGGAACAGTTTCGTTCCGTACAAGGATATCGGCTACAAAACCATTATAAAAGGCGACGGACTTTATTACCCGATAGCAGCGGCTTCGGTACTGGCAAAAACATTCCGCGACGAGTATATGGAAAAGATACACATGGAGTTCCCTGAATACGGATGGAACAGGAACAAGGGCTATCCGACATCTTTCCACAGGGAAGCAATTCTGGCTCACGGCATTTCTCCATACCACCGTAAATCATTCAGCCTGTTCAACACCCAGCTCAATATAGAATTTTAAATTTTAGAATTATCTTTGTCACTTAATTTTCAAATCCCAAACGATTTCCATATGAAGAAATATTTATTGCTTCTTATTGCACTTATTGCAGGAGCGGGCACAAAAGCAGTGCCGGATGAAGGTATGTGGGTTCTTCCACTGATTGAGAAGCTCAATATCGGCAAAATGACCGAACTCGGGCTTAAACTCTCGGCTGAAGACATTTATAGTATAAACAACGCGAGCATCAAGGATGCCATAGTAATTTTTGGTGGCGGCTGCACCGGCGAAATAGTCTCATCGCAGGGGCTTCTGCTAACCAACCATCATTGCGGTTACGGGCAGATTCAGGCTCACAGTACTCTTGAGCATGATTATCTTAAAAACGGGTTTTGGGCGATGACGCGGGAACAGGAGCTTCCCAATCCGAATCTTGCAGTCACTTTCCTGATCAGCATAGAGGATGTAACCGGCCAGGTGCTTGCCGGCGTAAAGGACGGGATGAGCGAGAGTGAAAGGACTTCCGCGATCAATGAAGCCCGGAAGACCATTGAGAGCAAAGCGGCTGAAGGAACTCATTACAGGGCCACGGTCTCATCGTTCTACGGCGGCAATTATTTCTATCTTCTTGTATATGAAAGATACAATGACGTAAGGCTGGTAGGTGCTCCCCCGTCGTCGATAGGCAAGTTTGGATTCGACAGCGACAACTGGGAATGGCCTCGCCAAACTGGTGATTTCAGCGTGTTCAGGGTTTACTCGGGGCCCGACGGCAAACCGGCTTCCTATTCTGCCGATAACATTCCCCTAAAGCCGAAACACTGGCTCCCTGTATCGCTGAAAGACCTCAATAAAGGCGATTTTGCAATGATACTCGGGTATCCCGGCAGAACCCAGAGGTATGCAACATCGTGGGAAGTGGATGAACTTCTGAAGATAACTCACCCGAACAGGATCAAGATCCGCGGTACGCGTCAGGAAATATTGATGGCTGATATGCAGGCCGACGAAAAAATTAATATTCAGTATGCTTCAAAGTATTCAGGATCCTCAAACTACTGGAAATATTCCATTGGCCAGAAGGCAGGGCTTGAAAGACTTAATGTGAAGTCAAAGAAAGAGGAGACTGAAAAACAGTTCAACAGTTGGATCTCGGCAAACCCCGACAAAAAAGCTTTATACGGTGAAGCTCTGAATCTCATCAGAAAGTCGGTTGAAGGCAGGGCAGAGTTCGCCAATGCACAGCAGTATATAAGCGAATGTTTCTACAACGGTTGTGAGATCCTCGATCTTGACGCGGTGGCCAATGCGATGATAAGCGCACTGAATACCGGTGACAATAACCAGGTTGCCGACCTTAAAAAAAGGATGAACGATTATATCAGCTCGTTTTTCAAAGACTATAATGCCCCGACCGACAGGAAGGCAATGAAAGCCATGCTGAAGCTTTACAGGGAAGATGTCCCGGCAAAATTCCATCCCGATTTCTACACTTCGGTTGTCGACAGGAAATTCAAGGGCAACATCGACAGGTTTGTTGATGATCTTTTCGAAAGGTCGGTATTTGCCAGTGAGCAAAAGCTTATGGCATTCCTTGACAAGCCCTCGCTTAAAGTTCTGGAGAATGATCCGGTTCACCTGACCTCAGCCTCTGTTGACAAGCTCAGCCGCCAGATATCCGGCAGCCTCTCCGAGTTCGACGACGATCTTACCACCGGGCGCAGGCTGTGGATTGCAGCCCTCAGGGATATGGCTCCGGAAAAGACTCTCTATCCGGATGCCAATTCAACTATGAGGCTCACATACGGGACAATAGAGGATTATGATCCCAAGGATGCTGTTACCTATAAATATTATACCACTCTGCAGGGTGTCATCGAAAAATACAAACCCGGCGACTATGAGTATGATATTCCGCAGAGGCTTATCGATCTTAACAGGAAGCAGGAATTCGGAAGATATGCTTCATCAAAGGGTTATATGCCTGTTTGTTTTCTCACCACCAATGATATCACCGGAGGTAATTCGGGAAGTCCGGTGCTGAATGCTCATGGAGAACTGATCGGACTCGCTTTCGACGGCAACTGGGAAGCGATGAGCGGCGACCTGGCCTATGAAACAGAATTGCAAAGGACCATTGCCGTGGATATAAGATACGTGCTCTGGATAATGGATGTATACGCGGGGGCGGGTCATTTGGTAAATGAGATGACTATCAGGGAGTGAGGTCCGGATATTCAGATTGCACTCCGGTTAAGGAAATTTAAACTATTACAACATGGGTTTCGACTTACGGGAAATACTTGCTGCATTTATGGTGCTTTTTGCCATAATAGACATCACGGGATCGATACCGATTATCCTCGATATAAAAGCCCGGGTCGGTATTGTTCATCCGATGAGGGTTACTATTGTGTCATTCCTGATCTTATGCGCGTTTCTGTTCATCGGAACACCCCTGCTTGGAATTTTCGGTGTTGACATCTATTCTTTTGCCATTGCAGGTTCATTTATCATCTTCCTCATAGCCATGGAGATGATACTTGGAATAGAATTATTCAAGCAGGATGCACACGGGAGCGGTTCGGTGTTCCCGATAGCGTTCCCGCTTATTGCAGGCGCCGGATCAATAACAACGATCCTTTCGATCAAGGCCGAATACAGCACTATAAACATATTCATAGCATTGGCGCTTAATATGGTAGTCATCTACTTTGTTTTAAGACTTACCTCCTTGTTTGAAAGGATACTGGGCAAGAGCGGGGTTTCGATCCTCAAAAAAGTGTTTGGAGTAATACTGCTTTCAATAGCGATTAAGCTTTTTCTATCAAACACGGGCATAACGCTGATCAATGACAGGTGAGATAACAATCTACACCGACGGCGCTGCAAGCGGGAACCCCGGACCCGGAGGTTACGGTGTGGTTCTGATTTGCGGCAAACACAGGCTTGAGAAGTCTGAAGGATTCAGGCTGACCACCAACAACAGGATGGAATTGATGGCTGTGATCGTGGGACTTGAAGCGCTGAAGATCCCCGGGAGCAGGGTGGTAATTTATACCGACTCGAAGTATGTGGCAGACTCGGTTGAAAAAGGATGGGTGTTCCGTTGGGAAGCAAATGGTTTCAAAAAGAAGAAAAATCCTGATCTCTGGATCAGGTTCCTGCGTGTCTACAGAAAGCATAATGTAAGATTCATCTGGATAAAGGGGCACGCCAGCAATCCTGAGAATGAACTCTGCGACCGGCTTGCCGTGGAGGCAGGGAAGGGGAAGCAGCTGAGTGAGGACAGCGGTTATAATCCTGAAGAAAACGAAAATGATCTGTTCGGAGCACAAGTGGGTTCACCGGCCTGAGAGGGTTACCATTTAGATCAAAATCATATTATGAAGAAAGGCCAGAAAGAACTTTATGAAACGCTGGAGAAGCTTGAAATAAGCTTTGATTATCATGAACATCCTCCGCTCAATACCATTGAGGATGCCATTGTTCACTGGAAGGATTTCAATTCAGGCAGGTGCAAGAATATCTTCTTCAGGAATCACAAGGGCAACAGGCATTATCTTGTTATCCTTGAGCACCTGCGCCAGCTCAACATACATGATCTTGAGAAGCGTCTCAGGCAGGGAAAGCTGACCTTTGCCTCCGACAAGCGTCTTATGAGGTACCTGGGCGTAGAACCCGGATCTGTCAGTCCGTTTGGCCTGATCAACGACACTGAAAATCATGTTCATCTTTTCATTGATGAACATCTCGGCGATTATGAAAGGCTGGCTTTTCACCCGAATGTAAATACAGCTTCACTGGTGATTTCGAAGACTGACTTTATAAGATTCCTCGAATTCACCGGTAACTCTTACGAGTTCATAAAGCTGTACGACTGACAGGCTTGTCCTATTTTTTATAAACCGGCTGCTTCCATTCTTCCATGGGCTCATACTTGCTCATGGATGCCCACAGTATCCCCCGTTTCTGGATCTCGAGAGCCTGAGGCACATTAAAGTCGGATGCAACGTGTCCCAGTGAGGAATAGAAAACCCTTCCCTTTCCATAAACCTTTTTCCAGACTACCGGCACTACGTTCCCTCCTATCCAGTTGGAGTGCTTGTCGGTGAAGGTAGTGGTTGCAAGCACTTTGACATTTGGATCCACATGAACGTAATACTGTTCCGAGTGCATGTCAAAATCCTCAAGTCCCTTCGTCACAGGGTCTTCATGGTCGGTAACGTTAACCCGGTAGTCAATCACTCCTCCGGGATGCGCCACCCATTGTCCTCCCACCATGAACTGGTATTCGGTGTTGTTCCTGAATGAGTCGCCGGTTCCTCCATGCCACCCGGCAATACCCGTACCTGCCCTGACTGCTTCAAGAAGGGCCCTTTCCTGGTCGTTTTTGATGGTACCCATGGTCCATGCCTGAACGATAAGGTCAAAATCATTCTTGAGGTCGAACTGGGTATAGGAATCTAGTGTATCCGAAACCACTAGCTCCGCTCCTTCCGATTTCATCCATGGGACAAAGATGTCGCGGCATTTGTCGGGTTCATGACCCATCCATCCGCCCCAGACGTAAAGAACCTTCTTTCCTTTCAATACCGATGCGGGAGGTTCAGGGATATTTCTTCCCATAACTTCGGGAATTATCATTGCTCCGGCTGCCAGAGCCGCGCCTTTTGAAATAAATGATCTTCGTGATATCATAATCTTGTATTTTCATCTAAGATAATAATATTATTCTCCTAATATCTCAATGAATCAATAAAAGCCTGTAAAATCACTATATTCCGGCATTACGACAGGATTAGCGAAGAGTTTTTCTATTTAAAATCATTCTTGATAACACCAAATCTGAATCAAATGGTTTTTTTCATCGTCTTTAATTCGGACTATGAAAAGACTATTTACATATGAGAACCATTTGCCTGTATTTTATAGCTTTGCTGATTATAAGCCCGGTTGTAAGCGGACAGACGACCGGGAAGAAGCGATACACTGCAACAAGAATTTCATCATCTCTTTCCATCGACGGGATTCTTGACGATGAAGCCTGGAAGGAGGGTGTCTGGAATGACGATTTCACTCAGTATGAGCCTTATAATGGAGCAAAAGCCTCGCAGCGTACCGAGTTCAAGATCCTGTTTGACGATAACAATATATATGTTGCTTTCAAGGCTCTCGACAGCAGTCCCGACAGTATTGTCAACCGGCTGACAAGGCGTGATGAAGCAGACGGCGATCTTGTAGCCATTATCTTCGACAGCTTCCATGATCTCCGCACCGGCTTTCTTTTCGGCATCACGTCGAGCGGTGTGAAATATGACGTGATGTACAGTGACGACGGCAACATGGAGGACTCCTCATGGGATCCGAACTGGTGGGGAAAAACTTCGATAAACAGTGAAGGCTGGACGGCAGAGTTGAAAATACCCTTCAGCCAGGTGAGGTTTGAGAAGAACTCAGGTGATATCTGGGGACTGGAGCTAACCCGCCTTCTGTACCGGAAGAATGAAATGTCGTTCTGGCAGCATATTCCAAAGGATGCACCCGGACTTGTTCACATGTTCGGAGAGCTTGCCGGGCTGGAGCAGATAAAACCCAGGAAGATATTCGATATCACCCCTTATGGGGTTACCAGGCTTGAAAGTTTCAAGGCAGAACCGGGCAATCCCTATCGTGATAAAGGCAGGAGATACGGACTGAACGGAGGTATCGACGCCAAGATCGGGGTGACCAACAATATGACCATGGATCTGACTATCAACCCCGACTTCGGTCAGGTTGAAGCAGACCCGTCGGAAGTTAACCTTTCCGCCTATGAGACTTTCTTCAGCGAAAGGAGGCCCTTCTTCATCGAGGGAAACAACATAACGACTTTCAGCATAGGCATCGGCAACGGTGATATCGGAAATGACAATCTCCTCTACACTAGAAGGATAGGTCGCAGACCCCAGGGATATCCTGAGCTGAGCGACGGAAAGTATGCCGATGTTCCGAATTTCACCACCATCATTGGGGCGGCAAAACTCACCGGAAAGACAAAAGACGGCCTTTCTCTGGGCTTTATCGAAGCAGTCACCAGCGAGGAAAAGGCTGAGATCGACAACAATGGTGAAAAATCGTACGAGACGGTGGAGCCTCTTACCAACTATATGGTGGGAAGGGTTCAGAAAGACTTCAACGAGGGAAAAACCATCGTGGGAGCGATTTTCACGGGAACCAGCCGCGACCTGGATGAGAATCTCGATGACTTTATGCATAAGTCAGCTTATTCCGGAGGAATTGACTTCACTCAGTACTTCAAGGACAAAAAATGGATGTTCAATGTCAATACGGCACTCAGCAAGGTTAGCGGTACAACTGATGCACTGGAGCGTACGCAGAAATCATCGGCCAGGTATTTCCAGAGGCCCGACAAGGATTACGCGGTTTACGATCCGTCCCGCACATCCCTTTCCGGAGCCGGCGGAAGAGTACAGATCGGAAAACTTAATGGTCACTTTAATACAATGGCTGTCGTTTTATGGAAAACCCCCGGATTTGAGATCAACGATCTGGGATACCTTCAGCAGGCTGACAGAATTATGCCCTTGCTATGGGTGGGTTACAGTCAGTGGGAGCCAAAGGGTATCTATCGCAGCTACAATATAAACTCAGATGCCTGGACACTCTATAACTTCGGAGGAGTGAGAGTGCAGACCGGACTTGAAACAAACGCGAGTATGAACTTCAAAAATTACTGGAATGCCTGGATCTACGGAAGCATCCAGACAAACGCCCGCGACGCCTCTCTTCTTAGAGGAGGTCCGACAATGATCACTCCCGGACGAATGTCTGTCAACACAGGCTTCTCTACCGACAGCAGGAAAAAACTGCAACTTCAATTTTACGGGAGTTACAATAAGGGCTTTGAAAACAACCTTGAAAACATGTCGTTCGGCACTGGTCTCTCCTGTAAACCGACAAATTACATCAGTATCTCACTTAATCCCGGTTACTCTTCATCTTTTACGGAGCTTCAATATGTAAGCGAAAAAAAGATGGGCAACAAGCCCAGGTACGTTTTCGCGAGCATCGACCGGAAAACGATAAATACCTCGCTGAGGGTCAATCTTAACGTGAGCCCTGACCTTACAATCCAGTACTGGGGCCAGCCATTCATTGCATCAGGCAGATACTACGATTACAAGTATATTACCGATCCGATGGCCGGCAGATTCAACGACAGGTTCCATACCTACACTGCAGCAGAAATGAACAGGCTGGACAAATCAGTCGAAATTGACGAAAACCTTGACGGGATTGTCGATTATTCATTTAACGCCGGTGACTTCAACGTTCAGGAATTCCTGTCCAACCTTGTCGTGAGGTGGGAATATTCACCCGGTTCTTCCCTGTACCTGGTATGGAGCCAGACAAGAAGCGGATTCAATCCTTCAGGACGAATGGATTACCTTGACAACATGGGCAAGCTGTTCGACCGGAATCTTTTCCGGGATAATGATGATTACAGTCTTGGAAATATATTCCTGGTAAAACTCAGCTACAGGTTCGGTCTAAACTAAAAACCCGTTCCCGGGAATCTCTTCTTAAATCTTCATTATTCCAAGCCCGGGCTTATCAGGCAGGGCAACTTTACCATCAACAACATTAAGTCCTCCGAAAGGATCATTGCTTATCAGGAGATTCCCGTCGAGGTCGCACCAGTCGACCAATGGTGAAAGCTGGGCAGCGGCCGAAATGGCACATGAAGTCTCGGTCATGCATCCTATCATCACCTTCATTCCAAAGGCCCTTGCTATATTGATCATTTTCATCGCGTTATTCATGCCGCCGCATTTCATCAACTTTATATTGATACCGGAATATACCTCCCGGTTACTAATCAGCTCGGGGATATTCCTTACTGCCTCATCTCCTATTATCGGGATAGGACTCTCTCTGCTAAGCCAGGCATTGTCGTCCTTCATTTCCTTCGGCAAGGGCTGTTCGAGGAAGACCACTCCTTTTTCCTTCAGCCACCATGCCATTTCCAGAGCATGATTTCTATCCTTCCATCCCTGGTTTACATCGGCACAAAGAGGCTTGTCGGTCAAAGACCTTATTACCTCAATCATCTCCCTGTCATTATCCCTTCCAAGCTTGACCTTTAGCAGCTTATACGGCTCTGCTTCAAGCACTTTCTGTCTGATCACCTCAGGAGTGTCCAGTCCGATGGTAAAGCTGGTCAGGGGAGCCCTGGCCGGATTCAGTCCGAACAGCCTGTAAAAAGGTTCCCCCACCAGTTTTCCAATCAGGTCGTGAAGTGCAATGTCGACCGATGCCTTGGCGGCAGGATTCCCGGGCATCAGGTTTTCAACATATTCAAGTATGTCAACCAGCATAAAGGGATCACTGAACTGAGCGAGGTCGAGACGTGAAAGAAAGGCGGAAACCGACTCATGGCTCTCCCCGAGGTATGGAGGCATGGAGGCTTCTCCGTATCCCGTCACTCCATCATATTCAATTTCAGTGAGTACTACCGGGGTTGTTGTCCTGGAACTTGTCGCCAAAGTGAAAACATGTTTTAGCTGAAGTGTGTAGGGAGTGAACCTGAGTGTAAGCCTCCCGCTTCTTTTTCTTTTTCCCCTGCCGGTGGTAAATAAAGGCATAGCAGCTTCTGCCTGAGTGCCTATCATTGTACCCCCGATCAGGCAGGTACTGTATTTTAAGAATTCTCTTTTGTTCATTTTATGATTTCATAAAAGCTAAAAATACCAATCGTGTTGGAGCAGGGGCATGGCTCCCTTCCCGGCGGGTGTTCCAATCATCCTTCTGGCACCCAGGTAGGAATCCCGTCGCGGCCTGCTGTAATTAAGCTTCGTGGAGTCGAGGCTGTTGACTTTGACCATTCCTGCACAATGAATGAATTCCCCGTTGCCGATGTACATCCCGACATGGCTTGCCCTTGGGCGTCCGCGCCGTGATGAACCGAAGAACATCAGATCGCCTGCCATCAGCGAATCGGGGAATGACTCCCTTCGGGCCCTTATCCTTAATCCGTTCTGAAACTGCTGTGATGCATCGCGGTCGAGTATCAACCCGTTGAGGAAATAAACCGTTTTGACAAAGCCGCTGCAGTCAAAGCCCTTCGCGGATGTTCCTCCCCACAGGTAGGGGATTCCCATGAACGACTCAGCCGACGAAACAAGATTTTCCGGTGTCAGCAGATCTCCGGCTGACAGTTTATCAAGAGGGACGGCCGCATCTGCCGGGATAAATCCCGTCCGGCCGTCGGGGAGCCTGACATCAAAGCCTCCGCTTCCCCTTCCGGTTATCTCCAGAATACATCCTGCCACAAAATCGGAAACCGGTTTTTCCTTCGCGCGGCCTGACCAGATATCACCGGTTTTAGCCGTGCAGCTTAGCCTTTCGGATGATTTCCACAAATTGTGTTCATCTATGGTTAAAACCGTTATTGCATCACTATCAACCCATCCGAGGTACATATCGGGCGTCTGAACAAGCAGCCATCCGCCTTTTTGTTTAAATATCTTCACGGGAGTGCCCATCAGGGCCTGGCTTACCATTTCAGCATCATAGGAGGAGATAAACCTGATATTGCACACGCTGACCTTAACCAGCCCCCAGGGATTTGCCTGCAATCCGGGCTCCGGAAGTACTGAAAGGCTGTCGAGAAAAACAACTCCCTTTTGTCTGAGAATACCGCTTATTACCTCTTTCGCTTCGGGAACCGTCGTTTCGCCCTTAAGTACTGATCCCGACTCAGATGACGTGAAGCGGACATCGAAAATCCCTTCCCTGAGATCAGGCACCCAGACTATTCCCACAGAATCGATAAGGTGGTTAATATCAGCAACCGCGCTTTCCTCGCGGGCGCACCCTGTTGTTATAAAAATAACAATGAATATGAATAAAGCACCTGACCAGGTTTTATGCTGTGTTTGTCTCATTTATCGTGAATAATTTCCATTTCGTAATCCCACTTGTCAAAATAAAGGTTCCCTCCCTTCCATTCCACCTCTCCTCTCTGAAAATCGTAAGGTTCGCTTCTGAAAAAAGTTTTTTCGGGCCATAGCCTGCCTGCCACTCCATTGTTGATAATCAGCCTGTATGAATCGATCCCCGAGATGTAGAACTCCCTCAGCTTCCTGTCTTCCGAGTATTGCAGCCCGTATGAAATATCGACAGGTATCCATCCGGCGCCTTCAATATATACTTCACACCAGTCGTGAAGATTTTTTCCGCCGGGTGGCACCTTCCAGCCGCTCTGCCATCTTACAGGTATCCCCTTATACCGCAGCATCGACATCAGCAGAAAGGTTTGCATCCCGCAGTCGCCTCTCCGGTTCTGAATTACATATTCCGGAATAGTTGTTTGTATCGAGTATTCCTGTGCACCTGCCCAGGGTATATTGTTTGAGAACCAGAGGTAAAATTTCCGGCAGGTCTCTACCGGATTCTCTCCATCCCCTGCTATTGAATCGGCCAGCTTCCTGACGTTATCCGTGAAACAGATGTGCGGGAGCTGTTCGGAAGTATGTTTCTTGTATAAGGCCGAACTTGTGTCGTATGGCTGGAAGGTTAGTCTTTCAGGATCAAAATACTGCCCCCTTGTCTCAAGGCTGAAGGATGCTTTGAACACTACCGGTTTACCCTTTTCAGCCTTTGCCTCCAGATAGACTGTCCTGTGAACAGCCGAATCAGGTGAGATATAATAATCTCCCGGAGAAGCTGAAATGAATTTCACATTGCCCTGCCTGGGATGATCTTCTCTTGGATATGGCAGCCAGCATCTGACAGTTTCACCGGGAGGAACGGCATCAGGAAGAACCGTAAGAGTGTAATTAATAGTCATGCTGACAGGAAGGACCGGCAGAGCCTCTGTTTTCGAAGCATTCATAATCAATCTGGTATGGCCTTTCCTGTGAATAATCTCCGGATTGGAGGCTTCCATGCTGTCGCTTGCTGCCCGGTTGAAGTGAAAGTCCCTGATTAGCTGAAGGTTCCGCGCAGCCCTGCTGAAATATCTCTTTTCGCCATTTATAATCTTGTATTCCAGCCAGTTTCTTCTCTCCATTTCAGCCTTTTCCTCAGCAGAAAGCCTCCCTATCCTTTTTTTGAGTTGCCTGTCGATCTGCTCTTCGGTATAAGGAAAGTCAAGGGCTGTTCTTTCTTCGATCAGAGCCAGCGTATCAAAGGGATTGGAAAGGATTGCAATTTTTTCCGATGGCCGCTTACATCCGGTGGCGGTTGCCATCAGGAGCGCTAAGCTTAAATAAAACGGGTTGATCTTCATGATGAGATTTCTCAAACGTAAATTTATAAAAATAGGAAAACATTAATATATCCCATCCCTTGCCGTGATTCAAACATAGCCGAAAGCTTCTAATACCTGACGGTGAAATCTATGTAATCCATGGGCGGATAAACATCAACTGTAACCGATTCGACATATCCGGGCCCCTTCCTGCACCAGTCGGTGAAATCCCGCAACTGTTTCCTTGTTCCCTCAGCCTCGATAAATACACTTCCGTCGGGCATATTCTTCACATAACCCTTTATCCCGCGGCTTGCAGCTTGCCTCAGTGTCCGCCACCGGAATCCCACACCCTGGACATAACCCTTGACACGTATCTTGTAAAGGAGTTTTTCTTCCATAAGTCCGGATTGATATACCTGATGAATCCGGTTAAAATTAAGGATAAAATCCTTAACAGAGAACAAGGGATTTACCCGAAAGATTGGTTCCGGGGGCCAAATGCCGCTAACCACGGGCAAAACTCCTTATCCGGCTATTGTATGTTTTCAAAATCCATTACCTTATCTCCTATAAAACTCTCCGGATTTTTATTCGTTTTTGTGTCAATCGGGATTTTTCATGTACATTTATATGAGTTAATTTAACAGACCGGCATGACCTGAACAAGCAGGCCATTTGTAATTCTGTTACTGACTGTAAGTTATGTCGTGACGGGCAGGAAAGGACTCAGTTCCGGTTTTTACGATGCCATCCTGCTTAAGGCAGATATTCAATAAATTAATACCATACACTATGAAATACAGGACATTCGGACGAACAAACTGGAAAGTAAGCGAAATCGGCTACGGCATGTGGGGCATGGCAGGGTGGAGCGGTTCAGATGATGAAGAATCTCTTCAGTCGCTTCAGCTTTCTGTCGATCTCGGCTGCACATTTTTCGACACTGCATGGGGATACGGTGCTGGGAAGAGCGAAGGGCTCCTCGGACAAATTATAAGGGCAAACCCCGGTAAAAAGCTATACACTGCAACCAAGATGCCGCCAAAGAACTTCAAATGGCCGGCGAGAAGGGAATACACTCTCGACGACTGCTTCCCTCCCGACCATATTGAGGAATATGTAAACAGGAGTCTTAAAAATGCAGGGCTTGAAGCTTTCGACCTGATGCAGTTTCATACCTGGGAAGACAAGTGGCTGGAGGATGACCGCGGTATCAGGAAGATGATCGAATTGAAAGAACAGGGATTGTTCCATGCCATTGGGATCAGCCTTAACCGCTGGGAGCCATGGAACGGGGTTAAAGCCGTAAAAAGCGGACTGATAGACTCCGTTCAGGTGATTTACAATATTTTCGACCAGAATCCAAAAGATGAGCTGTTCCCGGCCTGTCGTGAAATGAATGTGGCCGTGATCGCGCGTGTTCCCTTCGATGAGGGAACTCTCACCGGCACCCTGACTAAAGAGTCAAAATGGCCTGCAGGTGACTGGAGGAATACCTATTTTGTTCCCGAGAATCTCAATGCCAGTGTTGACAGAGCTGAAGCGCTCAGGGCTATTTTACCTGAAGGGATGACCATGCCGGAGATGGCGTTGCGTTTTATCCTCAGTGAACCCACTGTCAGTACCATAATACCCGGTATGAGAAAGCCGTCACATGCCAGGAGCAACCTGGCTGCAAGCAATGCCGGGCCACTGTCACCGGAACTTCTTAAGGAACTCGAAAAACATCGCTGGGACAGAAAACCCACGTCCTGGTCGCAATAGATCATTTACCGGAGCTTCGCCATCCTGTTCACTCAGGCAGAAAGGGTACGCGGTACGCAATATGCGATTCGGGGTTCAAGGTTCGAGAGTAGCACAGCTAGCGGCGTACAGGCTGCACAGGTCTGCTCTATATGAATCCCCTCCGCCGGAGGGCCTGCCCCGCCCTAAGCGGGGGGCTAGGGGTGGGTTCTTACTTGGTATGCGGGAAGAATGGCATGCCGTTCTTACGACCCGTGCCCTGAGTCTTGTGCCATATTATTACAAAAACGCCGGGAATATTATTTTGATATGAAAAATATAATGAATTACTTTGTTATAACAATGTTATAACATCGTGTAAGCAATGGAAAGTCAGGTAATTCAGATCGGGAACTCAAAAGGGATCATACTCAGCAGGGCAATCCTTGAAAGGTACGACATCCGGAACAAGGTAGATCT
Source organism: Bacteroidales bacterium (assembly GCA_034679225.1). Taxonomy (GTDB): domain Bacteria; phylum Bacteroidota; class Bacteroidia; order Bacteroidales; family VadinHA17; genus LD21. The sequence goes on from JAXDBC010000017.1 coordinate 68,943, forward strand.
TGAACTGAGGAAGAATCACATCAAAATCTCAGCCCAGAGACAGTCGCGAGATGGATGGGGCAAGGCCTTGAATGAGATGAATTCAAGGGGAGAGGACATCCTTCTTCTTAAGTAATCAATCTTATTTAAATCCACAATCCTATGGAAGTAAACCAGTACAGCATAGTGCTCGCGGGTCAGGATACGTCGTCCGGCAATGAAGCCGGCAATGGCGTTCAATGCGTTGTAATCTCTCCCGCTGAGATGAACAACGCTCTCCGGACCATCACGCTGGCTCCCCTGTGTCCGGATACCGGGGACTACCCGACAAGGGTGAGAATAAAATCCGGAACAAAACAGGTCAGGATCGCGCTCGATCAGATCATGACCATAGAAAAGAAAAGGATTCTGAAAGTTATCGGCGACTTAAGTCCTGCAGAGATAAAGAAGGTCAAGTCAGTGCTGAAGGAGATTTTTATCGATTAGCACAAGCTTTTGAATTTTATCCATGTTTTATCTTTAATATCATGCTCAACATCTATGATATAAGATTTTGGCTTTTGTCTCTTATTATTCTGATCACGTCTGATCTCGGGCAGAATCCGGCGCGGAAAGATCCGGCAAAACTGCTTAAGCACTTTACAAATCCGATTTTTGATGGCGCTGATCCGTGGATGATACAAAAGGGCAAATATTATTATTATTGCTTTTCTTCAGGCAATGGTATTTATGTTTCAAGATCTGAATTTATAACCCGTAGAGGAGAGCCGGTCAGGGTGTGGCAGGCTCCCCGATCAGGATGGAACAGGTCATGTGTGTGGGCTCCTGAGCTTCATTATATTGATAATCGCTGGTATATTTATTTTGCTGCCGGGGAATCGGGTCCTCCCTATGTGCATCAGAAGACAGGAGTGCTGCAATCATTGAATGATGATGCTCTTGGCGGCTATAAAGATCTGGGAACGGTATACACGGGCGACAATCCTGATCTTAAAAGCAATAATATCTGGGCAATCGACATGACTGTTTTCAGGCATCGGGAGAAGCTATATGCAGTATGGTCAGGCTGGGAAAAACCGGCAGAAACCGACAAGACCCCCCAGCATCTTTATATTGCTGAAATGGAAAATCCGTTTACGGTCAGAAGCCCGAGAATAAAAATCTCATCTCCCTCGGAGCCATGGGAAAACGGCGGCCCCCTTGACCTTCAGGAAGGTCCGCAGGTACTGAAAAAAGGTGATAATCTTTTTATAGTCTATTCATGCCGTGAATCATGGACAGTAGATTACAGGCTTGGAATTCTTAAACTTAAGAACCCCGGTTCAGATCCTTTGTCACCTGAATCGTGGGAAAAAACCGGACCTGTTTTCAGCGGCCCTTTCGGAACCGGCCACTGTTCATTTGTAAAATCGCCTGACGGACTTGAAGACTGGATAATATATCATTCCAAGAAGAGCGTTAAAGAAGGCTGGCAGAGGGATATAAGAGCCCAACGCTTCGGATGGGATCCAAAAGGATATCCTGTTTTCGGGGAAGCGGTTAAGGCGGGAGCAAGTATTGCAAGACCATCCGGGGAATACCGGCTTGAAAAGAAATTGAGAAAAACCGGAACTGCTTTTTAAGCCCAATTATTTCTTCCTGTAAGAGTAGGCATCCCTGTAAACCCGGTTAATCCCGTCAGCGCGGTAAGCCTTACTCTGGAACACAGACGATTTCACATTATTTGCAGCATCACTGTATGCAGGGCACACTTCCTTGTTGCATGAGGCAAGCAGGATCAATGCCGGAATTAAAAACAAGAGCTTCTTCATAGGGCTAAAGATAGTCATTAAATCCCGGAATTCCCGGGAAGCAATGGTTCTTTATCAAAAGAACTCCGGAATGGCATTGCATGGCATCAAATAGCAAGTCTTTTTCTCTCCGAATCTACCGTGGACGAAAAAGAAGAGCTTAAGTTCCTGATGTGACTAACAACTGATTTTTGTTGATGAAAGCACGGTATTCTTTGACTAACGAGATTGACTTGAGGGTGGTAATTGATGTAATTTGCATGTTCAAATCAGCGTGCAGCAATGCTGCCCGCGCAGCGCACTGATGGTTTCAGCGGGGCACAATATTAAATGAACAAGCTTAATTCGGATAATGTCATTCAAATCTGATATATATCAAAAAGACTACCTGTTTTGGATAACTCCTTTTATCATACTTTTTCTGATTTTTTTTGTGATAAAAAGGGACAATAAGGCCAGGGATGAAGCGATACTGCATTACGATACTCACCGCTCCGACAGCACTCTTACATTAAAAACCAGAAAGGTCGAAGGAACCGGTAAAGTTAAAATTACTGACAGCACATTCATATATTTCGCTGGAACAAGGGCTAACAATCCATAATTTACAAAGTATCCGGGATAAAAATCAATAAGCCTTTTCATAAGAGATAAACCCTGCAAACCCATCATTTGCAGGGTTTTTAGTTGGCGAATCCTTATCTCCTTCCCTTGCCTGGGTCACTTTTTCTCATTTCTGCACCAGGCATTGCAGCTCCTCCTCTTCCGGCTACCCTGTCTTCTGCTATTTGAATCTTTTAATGCCAACATAATACAGGTCAAAGCCACCTGTTCCGCCGGGACGATCAGATGAAAATATCATAAGGTCATTCATGAAGAAGCCCTCCTCTGCCGGAACAATCACGGGCCGGAATTCATCATACTCCGAGTTGATCTCATCGCCAAAGTTGACCGGGTCCGACCAGTTCTGCCCGTCAAACAATGAATACCACAGATCGAAACCTCCATGGCCTCCCTCCCTGTTGGAAGCAAATACCATAATATTGCCGTTCACGAACGGACATTTTTCATCGGATTCTCCGCTTAGCCGGGTTACTTTGTTTACTTCAGCAGATGCAGACTCACTGATCAGTTTCCCTTCCTCGCTCACTGCCCTCCAGATATCCCAGGTGCCGTCGCGGTCAGAGCAGAAATAAGCAAGCTCATTCCCTGTATCCTCTCCATTGTGAATAGTAATATAAGCTTCATTGTACCCGGTATTTATTGAAGAAAGCGGACTTGCATCACCAGCCGAAATGAAATCGCGATCCTCATCAAGGCTGTAATACATGCAGTAAATATCCTGGTCACCAGCTATATCCGAAGTATAGAAAAACCGTTGAGTTTCGCCAATATTCCATGACCCGTAGGGATTAAGGTTAGGATCGGCAGTAAAGTACGGTCCGAATTCATTTCCATTTGAATTAATAGCATCCAGAACTTCAAAATCAAAAGTTCTGGCCGACATAAGGAAATCGCCGGTTCTCAGATCGAAGAAAATGTCTCCCCGGTAGCCGACAAAGTCGAAGTCCTGACCCCTGCTGTTGCGCGATGAGGAAAAGATCAGTGAATACTCCTGACTTGCCCATGTGACCTCCAGATCCGAATTATAGTCGTCATAGACTGAATTTACTGCACTGAAATTTACAGCTACAGGTGGGATGATTCCCTTATCGAAATTAAGCCTGGGGTCATCGCATGAGACCAGGATCAGGATAAGAAGTGATATAATGGTTCCGGTTCTCATTCTGTAATTTTTCCAAGGTTCATAATAAATCCGACATTTATATTCTGGTACCTTACCGGAAGATAGAAATAAGCATTGATGCCGGTATCGTCCTTAATTGAAGGTCTTGTGGCATTCAGGCTGTAGCCGGCGCTGAAGCCGTATCGTTCTGTAAGCCAGTGAATGATTTTGACTGCAGCGTTGCTTGCCACAGCAAAGTCAGCATCTTTTTTCACCGAGTTGATCACTCCGAAATAGCTGTTTGTAGCTGTAATATCGGGATGGACTGTCAGGGCGGCTCCCAGATTCAACATCAGAAGGATATCCGTGTTGCTGAACTCCGGCACCTTGAATATCAGTCCAGCCATACCACTCATTATTTGATAGTTGCCGGCCGTGACCTGATTAGTTCCGTTCCCATTCATTACACGGTTATATTCAGCTTCAAACTTCCTTTCGCTTATTAAAATGTTTGAATATCCGATTGTGGCTGAAAGTCCGAAAAAACGTCCGGTATATCGTATCAGTGAAGTCTCGGTATTGAATCCTGCCGATGCAAAACCGGAGTTGACCGTCAGGCTTTTTGACGCGAATTCCGCGTAGGGCAGTGACAAACCAGCGCCGGCCCCGAAGATTGTCTTTTTTATTTTCTGCGAATAGCAGTCGATTGCAAGCACTGACAACAAGGTCAGTATAAAAATAATCTTTTTCATTTATGGCAGCTTATAGGGATCCGGGTAATCGTCAGTATTCAGGATTCCGCTACAAAAATCGCGCCATGCATACCCTCTCCCGGGGATTTTATCTTGTCAATTATTTAACAGCGATCTGAAGCTGGGTAATTGAATGCGCCGGAAAAGTGTAACGAATTGTGTTGCCCTTGAACTTAATATCCTTTGTAACTATTTTAACATCTTCCTTCGTTTTTGTATTTGTCGAATTAACAGTTTCCCCGTTTACTTCGTTCACTTTGGCGTTTCCTGCATAATCGCCCGATTGTAACAGGATATCAGTTGCGATAACTGATGTTTCATGCTTGTTTATTTCATTCACAACCAACTCCTTTGCAGATTCGTTAAAGGATGCTGTTACATCAAGATATGGTATATCATTAAACAGCACATTGCTGTATTTTTCGCACTTTACAAGAATATCCGGAGCTGTGCCATGTTTTCTCCGCAGGTCAGACTAATAAGTCCCTTTGGGATAATTGCAGTATTCAACCCAATGTCTTGCATCATCAATTCCGGGCAACACGACACCCAATACCCTATCTTTTTCCGGACGCACGTAAATTCCGGTAGCAACCCGATGGAGTTCCCCGGAATTAACCAATCTTTCCAGTGCTTTCCCCACTGTCTTCTTATTTCCGATAGAAGCAAAATCATCAATAAAAAAAAGCGTACCCCTCCTGGCTTTATTTATTTTTATAAGTATTTGGTCATCAGCGCTTATAAGCATATTATTTTTGTTATTATGTCGCAATTTAAGCAAATTTTGGCGACAAAATACATCAGAATCCCATTTTTCTAAAATGCTCCTGTACCTTTTTCTCATATTCAGTCACTTTGTCTGAGATTTCCAAAAAAGTATTTTGTGCCGCTCCGAAAGTTCTTTAACGCGCTGAGAGAATCTCCGCAGATATCGGTTTAACACCCGGCTCAATCATTTTAAGGTATGACACCTGTTTTTTAAACCCTTCGTGCAATTACCACCCAGGAATCTAAGCAGCATGATCCTGCGAATCAGCTATGATTAACCGTCAATAAAGATTCAGTCCTGAAAACTCTGATCCCCGGAATCATCCCTGTTCCTGCCTCTTCTTAGCAGAAAGAAATAGACGGGTATTCCAAGCATGATAAGGGATAGGCCTATTCCGGCTTCGCGGGGTCTTGTAATGATAGTATTGAAAAAGAGTCCCACGCAGAAAAGGACAAATATTGCAGGCACAATTGGGTAGCCCCAAGTTTTATAAGGCCTGTGGGCATCCGGCATGCGGCGCCTGAGGATGAAGACTCCCAGGACTGTGGCTCCGTAGAAGATGTATACAGCAAAAATCAGCATGTCGGTGAGCTGGTCAAATGTACCCGACAGAACCAGAATTGATGCCCAGATACCCTGCCATAGCAGTGATACGGATGGCACATTACGGCTGTTCAGTTTTCCCACTCCCCGGAAGAAAAGCCCCTGCCGGGCCATGGCATAGTAGGGGCGCGCCCCGGTAAGCATGGTGGCATTGGTGCAGCCCAGGGTTGAGATTAGTATGAGAATCGAAATAAACAACACTCCTCCTTTGCCCCACAGTCTCCTGATGGCTTCGATACCGGCTATCTGGTTTCCGGAATTGTTGATCTCTACAAGCTGAGGGATGGATAGCAGCCGTAGGAAAGTATAGTTAACTACCAGATAGACGATAATGACTATGGCTACTCCCAAAATAATTCCCTTTGGTATGTTCCTGCGTGGATCCTTTACCTCTCCCCCGATGAAGCCTACCGACACCCATCCCTGGTAGGCCCAGAACGCGGCAAGCATCGCGGTGTAGAACGATGAAAGGGTCACGGTGCTCTGAACCGGTGACTGGCTCGCTGCAATGCTCCCCGCGGCATGGTCCTGACCACCGGTCAGTCCGGCAATGACAATCACCAGCAGACCGGCACCCACAATTACCAGAACTGCCTTGTTGACCCATGCCCCGCTCTTCAGTCCCGACATATTCAGTAGTGTCAGGAACAGAATAAGCAGGATGGTGGTCAGTTTTATCCCGAAATCCTGGAAAGGATAAAATATACCGCCAATATTTAGGTGCTGCAACGACGGAAGCAGGTCAGGTATGGGTACGATACTGTTGAGTGACTGGGTGAAGACGTATGCCACACCTGATATTGCAGCTGTCTGGATAACCGTGAATAGTGACCATCCGTACAGAAACGAAAAGAAGCGGCCGTAGATAGTACGGAGATACACGAACTCACCGCCGGTATCGGCAAGCAGGCCGGCGACCTCAGCATTGCTCAGCGCCCCTAAGAGGGTTATCAATCCAGCCGCGAGCCAGACGAGCAATATCCACTCGGACGAGTGCAGCTCCGCGGCCATTGGGGCTATCTTTTTAAAAATACCCGAACCAACGATATTGGAGATAACAATGATTATCACATATCCCAGTCCAAGGGCTCTTGTCAGGTTTCGTTTCTCAGTCATAACAGAATACTCCAGTCAGCGTGTAAAACAGACAAAAATAAAACTAATAATGAAACTGAGGATATGTGGATTAATGTACTTTACCCCGGGCAAAACCCCCCGCAAGGATGGCGCCCCACAATAGACACACCCGGTAAATCTGCAACCATTGATTAATATATAAAACTATTTCAATTGCAACCTGACATCCAGATGTTTATCGCTTCTTACATAAGTAGAAGTTACTTCATAGGTAAGCGAAGACTGACCGGCTTTTGCTGAAATCAATTGTTTGGATTGAGGATAGAGAACGATTCGTTCTGTGGCGTTTCCTTCTTGTAATTCTAACTCAAAGTATAAATCACTTGAATTTTTTATCTCGTAGAAGTTTGTTTTTTCCCCGTTATTGTTCTCTTCCGTATAGTGAGAAGGATTTACTTTCACGCAAGCATCGAAAAGCGCCTTCACATTTTCTTCTTTTCCTGCTAAAATTTTGCTTGCCCAGGCAACCGTACGTCCTGCATTCAAGGCTTCACGAATAGCCTCAGGAGTTCTGTTTTTGGCTAAAACTAACGTCATGGTACGATGAACATAGTCTTTGCTACGGTCGTAATCATGCCCGATCAGATTATGAACATCAGAAGATCCCATTACGGTTAATCCTTTATCAACACACCAATCAAGAGCTTTCATGTGAAATCCGAATCCGTTGATAACTTCAATTCCGTGCAATGCTTTGTTTTTATACAAATCATCCACAAATGGAATCCATTCGTATGAACCGGCGATATTAGGCTTCCATCCCGGATGATTCCAGAAGATAAATGCTTTTTGTCCGGAGGCTTTCATTACAGCTTCACGATCTCTTTCCGATACGTTTTCTTCAATATAAGAAGAGGCATCTCCTATAAAAATAGCATTGAAATGTCCGGGAGGTGTTTGCCGGGTAACCTCCGTTCCTTTTATTAACAGAACATTGTTCTTTTTGGAACTAGTTTCTATAAGCTGGTGAGAGCGATTGTGATCTACTTTAACATCATCTTTATACGGATGATATTCTATATGATCGGTTAGTGCAATGGCATCCAGACCTTCTTCCCATGCTTCCTGCGCACGAATGCTAGGCCATACCTGACCATCGGAAAACACAGTGTGCGTATGAAAATCGCACTTCAAAACCTGATAACCGTTTACATCCGGAATCACTATATTCTCACTATAAATGGGACGACGATTCTCGTCCAGATACATCATTCCTTTACCATCAGTTCGTTGTCCAAAAGTTAAGCCGAAAGCGAACAAGAATCCAATTAATAATATGCCTTTTTGTTTCATTGTGATTAAATATTTGTTTTTACGAGTTGAATTTTCATTTGTCGCGAATGAATCTTTATAATGTTAAGATTCGGTTAATCGAGGGTTAAGTTTTTGTTACTTGAAGAGAGAATTACAGATTATATAGTTCTGCCTGATTTTGGCATTTTTAATGTTTCGCCGTAGTCTGGCCGGAAAAAACCCCTATCATTATTGAATATCAATAAAACAGGGGTTAAATTTGAGGTCGGTGGCGTATCTCAAAGGGGTTATTTCCCTTTATCCCTCTTACTTCTCCTCCTTTTAAACAACATGAATATTATCCCTGTATATCAATACTTTATAAATCTATCCGAATGATTAAGGATTAAACGGGGCAAGGATAGATAAAAAATTCGTGGGGAAATGGTGGGGAATTATGCAAA
>JAXDBC010000018.1:0-18400 GCA_034679225.1 Bacteroidales bacterium
TGGCCCGTACCAAAAGGTCTTGGTACGGGTTACCTGGATGCAGTAACAGGAGCCACTCCTCTTGCCATTCTTAAGGGAGGACTTGCCAGGGGTCTGTCAATGTCCGAGATAGTCGGACAGCTTCCCACTCCTGCACAGATGTTTCTGGGTAACATAGGAGGATCGATGGGTGAAGTTGCAGCAATTGCACTGCTTATCGGATTTGTCTGGCTGTTGTATAAAAAAGTCATCACCTGGCATATCCCTGTTTCCATTATCGGGAGCATTGCAATATTTACAGGCATTCTGTGGCTGGTCAATCCCGAAAAAAATGCCGATCCATTGTTCCATATACTGGCCGGAGGCGTACTTCTAGGGGCTATATACATGGCTACGGATTATGTCACATCGCCAATGGTTCCGAAAGCGATGCTCCTGTATGGTTGCGGGATAGGCATAATAACAGTAGTCATCAGGGTTTACGGGGCATATCCCGAAGGGGTTTCGTTTGCAATACTAATAATGAATGCTTTTGTCCCGCTGATGAATGCTTACATAAAACCCAAAAGATTTGGGGAGGAGGTAAAACATGGCTAAGACTGAATCGACATTCAGGAACATGGTGCTTTCACTCACGCTGATCGCGCTGGTATCGTCGGCGCTGCTGGGCTTTGTATATGAAGTGACAAAGGAACCCATCGCGCTGTCGAATCTTAATAAGAAACTGGAGGCTATCAGGCAGGTTGTTCCGGAATTCGACAACAATCCGAACGATGAGATGTTCCTGCTTCCCACGGGCGATGGCGACAGCCTTGAAGTGTATCCGGCCAAAAAGGGCGATATAATCATAGGCTACGCGGTAAACACATACACGAACAATGGTTTCAGCGGCAATATAAAACTGATGGCCGGCTTCAAACCCGACGGTTCAATATTCAACATCACCGTCCTTGAGCACAAGGAAACCCCTGGGCTTGGAACAAAAATGGCTGATCCCGGATTCAAGGACCAGTTTATTGAAAAGAACCCTGCTGAATTTGAACTCAGGGTTAAAAAGGACGGAGGTCCGGTTGATGCGATAACTGCTGCCACAATAAGTTCAAGGGCCTTCTGCGATGCAGTACAGAGGGCATACAACACACTTCAGAAAGGAGAAATAAAATGAATCAGCTTCAGAATTTCACAAAAGGACTCCTGAAGGAGAATCCAATACTGGTAATGGTACTGGGAACCTGTCCCACCCTTGCTACCACATCTTCATCCCTGAACGGCATGGGCATGGGGCTGGCAACCACATTTGTACTTATAGGTTCGAATGTAGCAATCTCGATGCTTTCTAAATTCATTCCCGACAAGGTCAGGATACCAGCCTACATTGTAGTCATAGCCTCTTTCGTAACGGTAGTTGACCTGGTGATGCAGGCCTATGTACCCGATCTATACAACACGCTCGGGATATTCATTCCCCTGATAGTGGTAAACTGCATAGTTCTTGGCCGTGCCGAAGCATTCGCGAGCAAGAACACAGTATGGTCATCATTTATTGACGGATTTGGGATGGGGCTTGGCTTTACCCTTGCCCTTGGAGTTCTTGGTGCGTTTCGGGAGATGCTGGGAAGCGGGTCAATCTTCGGATATAAATTCCTTCCGGGCGACGGAATACTGGTTTTCATACTTGCACCCGGAGCCTTTATAGCTCTCGGATACATGATTGCACTTGTAAATAAGATCAAGCAGAAATAATACCAAAGACAATGGAATACATCCTGTTAATAATCTCAGCCTTACTGGTAAACAACATTGTTCTGGCCCAGTTCCTTGGAGTATGTCCCTTCCTGGGAGTATCGACCAAGGTGAGTACTTCACTGGGCATGGCTGCTGCCGTGACATTCGTAATCGTGCTGGCAACAATTGCAACTTACCTCATACAGGTATATGTTCTTGACAAATTGGGTATTGGTTTTATGCAAACCATTACCTTCATCCTGGTGATCGCGGCACTTGTTCAGATGGTTGAGATTGTGCTTAAAAAGGTCAGCCAGCCGCTCTACCAGGCACTTGGAATATTTCTGCCTCTGATCACGACAAACTGTGCTGTTCTTGGTGTGGCCATCCTGGTAATAAAAAAGAATTACAATCTGCTTGAAGGAGTTGTTTTCTCGGCATCTACAGCACTCGGATTCGGACTGGCGCTGATAATACTTGCCGGAATAAGGGAACAGTTTGAGCTTGTGGACATCCCAAAGGGTATGAGAGGAGTACCGATCTCCCTGATAACAGCGGGCATTCTGGCCCTGGCTTTCATGGGATTTACAGGCATCGTATAGGATAGATTATCAAGGGTAATCCCCTGAAGGGATAAGCCCGGAGACCTGTGACAAAACAGGAATAATTAACTCATTAATTCTCCCTGAATGCTCATTTCGGAATATTACAGTATACTTGGCATCCCCCTGAATTCGTCCCTTGAGGATATCAAGAAGGCATACAGGAAGAAGGCCCGCTTGTATCATCCCGACATAAACAGGACTCCGGGAGCAAAGGAAAAGTTCATTGAAGCGACAGAAGCCTATGATTTTATTATGGCTCACCACGAAAAGAGCCGGCTTACCGATGAAGATTATTTCAGGATAGTTGAAGAATGGAGAAAATACAGGCAGGAAAGATCACGCCAGCGTGCACAATATTACGCGAGAAGTTCATTTCACCAGTTCAAGAACAGCAAATACTACAAATCGACCAAAATATTCAATATCACCTCCGCTATTTTTGCCTTTGCCGCTTCGATGACTGTTTTCTTTTTCGCTATCCTGGGGTACGTCATGCGGCTCAGGGACCCAATACCCGGAACCGAGAAAACCACCATAATCTCATTCATCATCCTCCTGACGCTGAGTCTTATTTTGTTGACGGCTTCTGTTTTATATCTGAAAACATACATCAGATCCAACCGTAAACAGAAAAAAAAGAATAAAAAGTAATCCCGCGGCACATTTTTTGATCAAATTATGTCACAAAAGCTCGTTCAGCAACGTATAATATAAAAGGTAGCCTTTTTATGAGAGCATATGCGTTTGCTGCCAACGAGAAATATTAATCAAAAACTAATGATCATGAAGACATTGGCTAAAATAACATCTCTGAGTTTCCTCCTTTGCACAATACTGGTTTTTTTATCATGCAGCAAGAGAGAGGATGATCCGGTCAGAGATCCCGTTCCCATTAGTCTGACTGAGGCTCAGACGATAATTATAGAATCAGGTAATGAATTCGCTTTTGACATCTTCAGCAAGCTTGCCGGGAGTGCTGCACCAGGTCAGAACATACTGATATCTCCTTTGAGTATTTCATACGCACTTTCAATGACTCTGAACGGCGCGAAAGGGGAAACACGGGATGCTATGACTGAAGCACTCAGGGTCAGCGGCATCGACATGGAAACACTGAACAAGTCATACAAGACTCTGACAGAAGCTCTTCTCAATATCGACAAGAAGGTACTGATTTCAATCGCCAATTCAGTCTGGACAGAGAACAATTTTCAAGTAAAAAAAGCCTTCATCGATATCCTTACCGATTACTATGATGCTGAATCGAAGCCCTTTGACATTACCGATCCTTCAGTTCCGGGGCTTATTAACAAATGGATTGAAGATAAAACCAATGGACTGATCAGGGAAATGATAAGTGAACTGCCGGGTAATACGGTGATGCTGCTGATCAACGCGATCTATTTCAAGGGTCAGTGGAAACTTCAGTTTGACAAGTCATTAACTGTCGATGAAACTTTCTTCCTCAGTGGGAACTCGGAGGTTAGGGTAGCAATGATGAAGAACAAGAAAAAGTATAAGGTTTATGAAGGTAAGGGCTTCAAGATTGCCGAATTCCCATATGGGCAGGGCAACTATGTAATGGATGTCATTCTTCCCGATGAAAAGCAAGGTTTGAACAGTACGCTTGCTCTCATAAACACCCGGGATTATGAGTCATGGATTAGTCAGATGACCGAACAGGAGGTTGAAGTATCCTTTCCAAAGTTTAAATACGGATTCAAGAGAACACTCAAGGACATACTTTCAGATATGGGAATGGGAATAGCATTTACTGATTTTGCAGATTTTTCAAATATTTCCGAACAGCATGATCTTCTGCTGACGGATGTTGCCCATCAGACCTTCATTGAAACAAATGAAGAAGGTACCGAAGCGGCAGCAGCAACCGTCGTAACTGTTGGAGTTACCTCAATGCCCCCTCCCCCGCTCGAGTTCAGGATGGATCATCCATTTATGTATATCATAAGGGAAACATCCACCAATTCGATCCTGTTCATGGGAAGGGTAAGCAATCCCTCTGTCAATTGAATTTCTGTCTGAGTGCTGACACAAGTATCTGAACGATAGTCAGTCGGTCTTTACGAAATTAAAGGGAATATTAAGTACCGATGAAAAGTACTCTCCCCTTTCATAAATATCCTCATCGCCCTCTTCATAATACCAGTTGATAATCAACTTCTTGTTAAACAGTCTGACCCTGGATATTTTATGAATGAGTTGTATCAGGATTTTTGCGTTCGCGCTGTTCAGGTAATCAAACTTCATGTCGATGCTCGTGACATCGGCAGGTTCATTAATATAGTCATTGACCCAGTCGTCGACAGGTTTGAAAAATTCAGGTGCATTTTCATGAACTGACCGGCCTCTGATCCTTATCAACCCTCCGGGGTTCAAAAGTATCTCAGGAGAACAAATGTTAGCTTCTATTCTCAATTCGTTCATTACGGTAAAGTATCTGAACCGTGAAAAAGTTCAATTTCATGAATCATATCCACTATTGTTGAATTAACGAGGACATGTTCATCATATTGTTTAGTATCAGTATCTGGCCTGAGGGGCCACATCCTGACCCGTGAATTCGCCCCTGAGATATTTGTAGTAAGCTGCTATTCCTATCATGGCTGCATTATCTGTTGTATATGAGAGCGGAGGAATAAAAAGCTTCCAGCCTCTTTTTTTAGCTTCCAGGGCAAGTCCGTTTCTCAGTCCGGAATTGGCTGATACTCCTCCGGCAATACCTATTTCATTTATTCCTGTCAATCGTGAAGCTTCTATCAATTTGGAGATCAGCATACTAACAATAGTATCCTGCAGTGAAGCGCATAGATCGGCCCTGTTCTTTTCAATAAAACGCGGGTCATCCCTTAATTTGTCGTTCAGAAAATAAAGAAAGCTGGTTTTCAAGCCGCTGAAGCTAAAATCGAGGTTCTTCACCTTTGGTTTCGCAAATAAGAAAGCCTTACTGTCACCCTTCGAAGCCAGCTTGTCGATTAACGGGCCCGCGGGATATGGAAGGTCCATGAGTTTTCCGCATTTGTCAAAAGCCTCACCGGCAGCATCGTCGATGGTATTCCCTATTGTCTCCATGTCGAGATGGTTCTTCATCACGATCAGCCTGGTATGTCCGCCTGAAACAATAAGGCAGAGGAAGGGGAATTCCGGCAACCTGGTCTTGCCGTCCTTTTCAGGAATGAAATGCACGAGTACATGTGCCTGAAGATGATTGACATCAATTAGCGGAATATCTCTGGCAAGGGCGAATCCCTTCGCGAAGGAGGCTCCCACCAGAAGCGATCCCAGCAATCCAGGCCCCCGCGTAAACGCAACGGCATCTATTTCGTCAGCATCTGTTCCTGCTCTCCTGAGAGCCTGGTCGACCACTGGCACAATATTTGCCTGATGGGCCCTGGAAGCAAGCTCGGGGACAACACCACCATACGACATGTGAATGTCCTGACTTGCAATAAGGTTTGACAGGACGCGGCCGTCCCTTACAACAGCCGCTGAGGTGTCGTCGCAGGATGATTCTATCGCGAGAATTGTAACCGCCATGCTTCCTTTGATTTTCTGTATTTTTTAGGTTATTTTGAATCCTGAATGTTCAGGCATTTTAATGCTCAAAAGTATTAAAAAATCGTTTAAGTATCTTATGATACTCGTCGGCATCCTCTTTCTGGTGCCTACACTGGCTTCCATTGTGCTTAGGATACCGGAGGTGCAGACATTTATGGTGAACAGGATCACCGGTCACTTTTCTGAAAGGATCAAATCGACAATCTCTGTTGGCAGGGTTGAATATACTTTCTTTAACAAGTTGGTTTTAAGTGATCTGCTCATCAAGGATCAGAACAGTGACACTCTTCTGTGGTCTTCCAGGATTTCCGCCGGTATTTTAAGGCTCGATATAGCCGGGAAGAATATCCGTCTTGGCCGTGTTGATATTGAGCGTCCGGTTATTGCATTCATAACCGACACTACAGGCCTGATGAACCTGACCTGGTATCTCGACATGCTGAAAAACCCACTGGATACTGTAAAAAAAGAAAGCCTGAGGTTTTTTGTTAATAAAATAACAATTAATGACGGCAGATTCGCGCTGCTTAACAGGAATGGTCCGGCCGGCAAGGCGCTCATTGATTTCAAGGACCTGCGCCTGTCGGACTTAAGCGCCGATGTGAAAAACTTCAGGATCCGGGGTGATTCTACCGTACTTGAGATAAATGATGTCCGCTTCGGGGAATCGAAAGGTTTTCTTGTAAGAAGCATGAAAAGCGATCTGATCCTTGCGCGGAAGGAGATAATATTCAGGGATTTGTTCCTGAACCTCGACAGTTCAATCATCAATGCTGATCAGGTGCTACTCTCCGGAAACGAATCGGAAGGTTTCAAAAACTTCACTGAAAATGTAAGGCTCGACATTAGTCTGGAAAAGTCGCTTGTCAGTACATCAGATTTAAGATATTTTCTATCTGCTGCCGGGGGGCTCAATGAAGCCGTTGAACTATCGGGAAGAATAAGCGGAACTGTGTCAGACCTTAACGGAAGGAGGATACAAGCATCATTCAGGGATCATACGGAACTGTCATGCGACTTTGACATGTCGGGGCTTCCGGATTTAAAGGAAACCTTCATTCATATAAGCATCGGCAATCTGACGACAAATTCCTCTGATCTTGAACTGATCCGCCGGAACGGCAAGGCGCTGAATCTTCCGGATATTACCGGAAAACTTGGCAACATAGTCTTTGAAGGAAGTTTTACCGGATTCACCACCGATTTCGTTACCTACGGCAGGATTGAAACTGAAGCCGGCACACTGAAAACGGATATTTCCTTCAGGCCTGAAAGCAAGGGGAATTTCAGGATCAAAGGTCTTGTCAGCTGTATCAATGTCGACCTTGGCCTTCTCACGGACAACAGCGAGATGCTTGGGAAACTTACAATGGAGACCGATATTGACGGCAATGCCACTTCCACTACCAACATTTCGGGAAACCTGACCGGAAAAATCGACAGTGTTGAGGTCAATAAATATGTTTACAGGAATGTCAGCCTGAACGGCATCTTCACTGAAAAGACATGGGACGGTAACATAAAGATTTCTGACCGGAACATCAGGATGGATATGCTTGGAATGCTCGACTTCAGCGATGAGCTTCCCGAATTCGATTTCACCCTGAACCTTGCCGAATCTAACCTTTACAGGCTGAATTTTGACAAAAACGATACAACATCCCGTCTTTCGATGCTGGCCACTGCCAATTTCAGGGGAAACAACATCGACAACCTTTTCGGCGAAATAAGGATTCTTAACTCAACAATTAGGAAATACGGCAATAAGCTTGATCTATACGACTTTACACTGAAGGCATTCAATGAAGGAGGCAAGCCGGCCCTTTCAGTAAAAACCGATTACGTCGATGCCGATCTCAGGGGTTACTATAAATTCGGAGAGATAGGACTGGTGATGAAGTCCGCCCTTTCCACCCTCCTTCCCTCCCGGTTCACGAAGCCCGAACCTGGCGAAGGACTTTCATCCAATGAATTCATCTTCAGTATCAACTTTAAAAACACCGACAAGCTGAATGATTTTTTCAGGACAGGTCTTCTTCTTTCGGAAAAAAGCCGGGTGAACGGATCATTTTACGGCGACAGCCTTATTGTTCTGAATGCAGATGCCAGAAAAGTGGTCTACAGAAACAACACCTTCAATAACCTGTCGCTGAAAGCCCATTATTCGGGATCGGAATTCATGGCCGACCTCAGAAGCTCATCACTGCTGGTTCTGGGAAGGGCTGACCTGAAGGAGTTCAGGTCAGGTTTCGAGGCAGGGAACGACAAATTCAGTTTCGACTTTGACTGGACTGACAGGACAAACAATACAAGCAGGGGGGCCTTTGTTTCCAGGGGATCGTTTATCCCTAGGGAAGACGGCAGAAGCGGATCAAATCTCCTGATTAATATTGATTCCACTGATATTATTACCAGCAAAAACACCTGGACCGTAAGAAAGTCATCCATAGTTGTTGATTCGGGATCGACAAAAATCAAGCGCTTTATTGTATCAAGCGGAGTACATTCATTTTTTGTCGACGGAACAATCTCCTCAAATCCGGCAGATACCCTGAGGCTATTTGTAAGCAGAATAGACCTAAGTCCCCTTAACAACCATCCGGATCCCGGCGGCAATAATGTAAAAGAGCCGATGGCACTCAATATAAAGGGAGTTGTTGACGGAAATGCCGTGATATCGGGTGCCCTTAAAGATCCCCTGATACAGAGCGACATAAGCATAGACGGGTTTTCGATACTAAGCGGCGATTATGGAGATGTTACGGTGCGGTCGCAGTGGAATTCCGTGAGAAAGGTTGCCGATCTGAGCGCCAGTAACAATCTGAACGGGAAAAGAAACTTTGATGTCTCGGGCATTTATGATCCGGGCAACAAGCAATTCCGGATTGACTGTTTAGCTTCCAACCTGCCGGTGGATGCCCTTAATCCGCTGCTCAGCTTTTTTGCCTCCGGTATCAGGGGCACGGTTTCGGGAAAGGTAAAAGTTAACGGGACTCCCGGAGAGCTATATCTGACGGGGGCGCTCATGCCTGAAAACACGTCGCTCAGGATTGATTATCTTCAGACCAGGTATTCGGTTAATGATTCCATACGCTTTGACAGGCGCGGGATCAGGTTCAGGAACACAAGAATCACCGATGAGGAAGGTAACAACGCCATTCTTTCGGGAGCGGTCTATCACAAGTCGTTCAAGGATTTCACAGTCGATCTGACCATCAACATGGACAGGGCTGCATGTCTTGTGCTCAACACCAGGCAGGGCGACAACGAACTATTCTACGGAACGGCTTATGCATCGGGCGTAACGACCATCAAAAGCGGCCCCAATTCACTTTCGTTCGATATTTCAGCAAAAACAGGGAAGGGTACAAGCTTCTTCATTCCCCTGAATACCGGGATGTCTGTTTCTGAATCATCATTCGTAAGCTTCATAAACCACGATTCGGCCATGATGGCGAAGGAAAGAAGCCTTCATGAAGCTGCAGTAAAACCCGGCAAATCGTCGCTGGAGCTCTCTTTTGATCTGGATGTAACCCCCGATGCCGAGGTCCAGCTGCTGATCGATCCCAAGGCAGGCGACGTGATCAGGGGAAAGGGAGCGGGTAAGCTAAATATCAGCCTGAACAAGAATGGCGATTTCAGGATATATGGTGATTATTTAATTGAGGAAGGTGATTACCTGTTCACTCTGAAAAACATTCTGAACAAGAAATTTGAAGTTGAAAAAGGCGGCAAGATAACCTTCAGCGGCGACATCGAGAAATCCGAAATTGACCTTACCGCGAAATACAGGAACATAAAAACATCCCTCTCTCCCATTCTCTATCCGATACTGCAGGATCCGAGGTATGAAGCCAGGATCCCGGTAGAACCTCAGCTGAATCTGACGGGTAATCTTTTCAACCCTGTTGTTGGATTCAATATCTATCTTCCGAATGCCGATGAAGAGACCAGGACATATTTGAGGAATGCCATAACCACCGAAGAGGAGAAGAGTAAACAGTTCATCTATCTTCTTGTTATGAACAGTTTTTATGCCGATCCATCGTACCGTGCATCATCGGGGGTAACCGGCACGGGAACGTCGGCCATGGCAGTGACTACCACTGAAATGCTTTCAAACCAGTTGAGCAACTGGCTTTCGCAGATCAGTAACGATTTTGACATAGGCTTCCTCTATACACCCGGAACAAAGGACTTAAGCTCGCAACAGCTCCAGGTAGCTCTTTCAACCCAGTTGCTCAATGACAGGGTGACTATAAACGGAAACTTCGATGTAAGAAGTGGCACTGAAACTGAAGAAACACCGCTTATCGGTGATTTCGACATAGAGTACAGGCTGACAGAGAAACTGAGATTCAAGGTATTCAATCGCTACAACAATCCCTACACCGGTAAGGGAGCTCCGTACACTCAGGGACTTGGGTTCTCGCTCAGGCAGGATTTCAACAAATTCAGGGACCTCTTCAGAAGAAAGCCCCCTGCTGAGTTCAGAAAAGAAGAGGAAGTAAGCATCCTGGAATAAGAGTTGATAAATATTGTAATATTGTTATTAACACACGATAATAGACTATGCCGGTTTTCCGTTTTTTAATATATTCGTCTGAATAACTGAAAATTATTAACATATAATTATTTCATTTATAATAAATTAATAAACAGGGGAAATATGGGATTTCTACAATTACTTATGCAGGAGGGACAGGAAGCCACGGCAATGGCCGCTCAGAAGCTGACACTTCTGGATTTCGCGATCAAGGGAGGATGGGTTATGATCCCGATCGTACTGCTGTTCCTCGTTGCCACTTACATCTTCATAGAGAGGTTCTATGTGATCAAAAAGGCATCGAAGCAGGATTTCAATTTCATGAACAGGATCAAGGACTATATACATGATGGTAAGATAGATGCCGCCGTAGCACTGTGCAAATCGACAGATTCACCTTCTGCCCGGATGGTTGAGAAGGGAATAAGCCGGCTGGGCAGGCCGCTTCACGATATATCAACTGCTATTGAGAATGTAGGTAAGCTGGAGATATCGAAGATTGAAAGGGGCTTTCCCACCCTGGCCACAATAGCAGGCGCTGAACCAATGCTTGGCTTTCTCGGAACGGTTATCGGGATGGTTCAGTCGTTCTACAACATGGAACAGGCCGGAAACAATATAGATGTTTCCATGATGTCGGGAGGTATCTACACCGCACTTATAACCACTGTTGCCGGTTTGATCGTAGGAATACTCGGATATTTTGCCTACAACACTCTTGTAGTAAGGACGGAAAAGGTTGTATTCAGTCTGGAAGCCACCATGACCGAGTTTCTTGATATTTTGAATGAACCGCTAAAAACAGGTCGTTGACATGGCATTATCCCAAAGAAATAAAATCAGTATCAGCTTCAGCTCGACAGGGATGACGGATGTCGTTTTCAACCTTCTCATCTTTTTCATGCTTACGTCGACGCTTGTGCATCCCACCGCCGTCAAGCTGCTATTGCCGAAAGGAAGTACACAGACCTCGGCAAAGCCCCAGACAACCATTTCAATAACTGCTGATCAGAAGTATTATCTCGAACAGCAGCCAGTAACCCTTGAGACAATGGAAGCTCTCCTTAAAGAAAAGCTGGGAGCAAATCCAGAAACATATATTTCGCTTCATGCGGATAAAAGCGTACCTTTCGAGACAGTTGTAGCAGTACTTAACATTGCCCAGGCAAATAATTACAAATTAATAATTGCAACCTCACCCAAATAACAGTTTAAGGCATATTCCCAACGAAAGGAAGAAGGGAATAATCGGCACATCCATCACGGCGCTGTTTACAATGTTGCTGATGATCATCGTTGCTTTTACTGCCAAGGAACCGCCTGAAACAGAAGAGGGAATACTTGTTAATTTCGGTTTTGACGAGACCGGTCTCGGGATGATTGAACCTTCGGCCCCACCGGTTGAGACTGAGCCCGCTTCTCCTCCACCTCCTCCTGTCGCGCAGAACATCCATACCGAAGAACCGATTCTTACTCAGAATTTTGAAGAAGCTCCGGAAGTTAAGAAAGTGGATCCCGAAGCTGAAAGAAAAAGACTTGAGAAAATTGAAGCCGACAGAAAACTGAGGGAGCAGAGGGAGGCCGAGAGATTGAAAAAGGAAGCCGAGGAAGCTGAAAGAAAACGGATAGAAGCTGAACAGAAGAGGGAGGCAGATATCAGGAATAAAACCCGTGAGGCTCTGGCCGGCTCAAAAAATGCAGGAACAACAAGCACCAGCGAAGGTGTAGCCGGCGGAACCGGTAACCAGGGAGTACCCACCGGATCAGTTGACTCGCAGAACAGGGGGGATGGCGGCGGACTGGGCAATCAGGGAGTTTCCTATTCACTTGAGGGAAGAGGAGTCCAGTCGCTTGTGAAACCGGAATACCAGTACCAGAAAGCAGGCAGGGTCGTGGTGGAAGTCAGCGTCGACAGGTCAGGAAAAGTAACTAATGCCACTCCAGGGGTAAGAGGTTCCAACATCCTCGACGAATACCTCCTGAAAGTTGCAAAGGAAGCAGCCCTAAAGACAAGATTTGAAGCTAAACCCGACGCTCCCGCGATACAAAAGGGAACAATCACCTATAATTTTGTACTGAGATAATCAGCTGAAAAGCGGAAATGGCTTCATCAGTTCCTTTACCTTGTCGCCAACGGCAAGGATTGCTCTATCATCATCAATGTTTGAAAGGACCTCGTCTATCAGTTCCACAATAACCGGCATGTGCTCTTCCTTCATTCCCCTGGTAGTTACAGCCGGTGTTCCCACCCTGAGTCCGGATGTCAGGAATGGAGACCTTGAGTCGAAAGGCACCATGTTTTTATTGACGGTTATATGAGAAAGCACAAGGGCTTTCTCAGCCTTTTTGCCTGAAAGTTCCGGGAATTTGGTTCTCAGGTCGATAAGCAGCAGGTGGTTATCGGTGCCGTTAGAAATTACCTTGTAGCCAAGGTCAACAAAAGCTTCAGCCATCACTGCAGCGTTTTTCTTTACCTGCGCCTGGTAGGTTCTGAATTCAGGTCTTAGCGCTTCCATAAATGCAACAGCCTTTGCTGCAATAACATGTTCAAGCGGACCGCCCTGAATTCCCGGGAAGACTGCCGAGTTCAGAAGCGACGACATCATCTTCAGTTCTCCCTTTGGTGTAGTAATACCCCAGGGATTGACAAAATCCTTTCCCATGAGTATAATTCCTCCTCTGGGGCCCCTCAGAGTCTTATGGGTTGTAGACGTGACAATATGTGCATATTTCAGTGGATTGTTCAGCAACCCTGCAGCAATCAGTCCGGCCGGATGGGCCATATCAACGAGAAATATCGCGCCGACGGCATCTGCAATTTTCCTTATCCTTTCATAGTCCCAGTCACGGGAATAGGCTGAAGCGCCTCCAATT
Organism: Bacteroidales bacterium; assembly: GCA_034679225.1. Classification (GTDB taxonomy): domain Bacteria; phylum Bacteroidota; class Bacteroidia; order Bacteroidales; family VadinHA17; genus LD21. Next base: position 13,306 of record JAXDBC010000018.1, read on the forward strand.
ATCATTTTGGGCTTTTCCTTCAGGGCAAGTTCTTCCATCATATCATAATCGACCAGCCCGTCTTCTTCCTTTACGCTGTAAGACACCGGTCTGTACAGAATTCCTGATGAATTCACCGGGGATCCGTGCGAGAGATGTCCTCCATGGGCAAGGTTCAAACCCATGAATGTATCACCGGGCTTCATAATCGTTAAGAAAACGGCCATATTGGCCTGTGCTCCCGAATGAGGCTGGACATTTGCATATTCGGCGCCGAAGAGCTCTTTCAGCCTGTCGATGGCAAGCTGTTCTACCAGATCCACGATCTCGCATCCGCCATAATACCTGTTTTCAGGGTAACCCTCTGCATACTTGTTGGTAAGCACCGAACCCATAGCCTCAAGGACCTGGGGGCTGACAAAGTTTTCAGAAGCAATAAGCTCAAGGCCTGTCAACTGCCGCTTATGTTCTCTCTCAATAAGATTAAATATCAAATCGTCTCTCATAATAATAGATGTATAACAAGTTATGACATAGCCACATATCAGGCACGCGACCTGAGCCGGCAGGCAAAACCCGATTCAGTCGGCAAATATAATGCAATTAGGATACAGCCAAAATTATAATTCATCAAAAAAAACCGGTATGGAATATCACGCGGGAAAGACTGTTTTCCGGCTTATTCCCCTGAAAACTGGACCAGCAGATCACGGTATGTGCCGAATATCCTTGATTTTGAAACAAAGCCCACGTAATAGCCCTTATCAAGAACGGGCAGGTTCCAGGCATCCGTTTTTGTAAATGCATCCATAACCGCTTCAACTTTTTCATCCATATCCAGGTATACGGCAGGAATGGTCATCAACTCCCTGACCTTCACTGTATAATAGAGGTCGCTGTTGAACATTATCTCCCTGACGTCATCAAGATGAACCACTCCCTGTAAGATATTGTATTCATCAACAACAGGAAAGATGTTTCTTGTTGATTTTGAAATAGTTTTAACCAGTTCTCCCAGGTTGTCAGAAGCGTGAACGGTAATCAGGTCCCTTTCTATTTCCTTTTTCCAGTCCATCATTGTAAGTACCGCCTGATTCTTGTCGTGTGTTATCAGTTCACCTTTTTCAGCGAGCTGGATATGGTATATTGAATGGCGTTCAAAGCCCTTGATGGTAATATAGGCAATGGTTGATGTGATAATCAGCGGTAAGAGCAGTGAATAGCCGCCTGTTATTTCAGCAATAAGAAAGATTGCCGTCAGGGGTGCATGCATGACAGCAGACATTGTACCTGCCATACCTACAAGTACAAAGCGGTTGTCAGGAAGGTCGATCAGGGCAAACTCGTTCAGAATGCTCGCGGTCAGGAAGCCGGTCATACCACCCAGAAACAGAGTAGGTGCAAATATTCCACCCACACCTCCCGCGCCCGTGGTGGAACTGCTGGCAACAACCTTCAGAAGGATAAGGCACAGGAAAAAAAGTATAAACACCAGGTATCCGCTTCCCAGGCTGGAGAAAAGAGAATTCTGAAATAATGACACTGATTCCCCTTTAAGGAGGAGCATTATTGCATCGTAGCCTTCACCGTAAAATGCAGGAAAAAGAAAGACCAGGATTCCTACGACAAGTCCTCCGGACAGAATTCTTATATAAATGTTCCTGATTTTCTTGTATCGTGCTTCAATTAACAGGGTAAGGCGTGTAAAGTAAACCGAAACAAGACCTGTTATCACCCCCAGAAGAAGGTACCAGGGGATGTTCTGCATATTTAGCGGACCCGTTATCGTAAAAGAAAGAAGCACTTCATCTCCCATCATGAACCAGGCAACGGTGGCCGCGGTAACCGATGATATAAGCAGCGGCACAATTGACGACATGGTCAGATCAAGGAGAAGCACCTCAAGGGTAAATACGATTCCTGCAATGGGAGCCTTGAATATTCCCGACACTGCACCCGCTGCCCCGCACCCGATAAGCAGGGTAACGTATCTGTAGTTCAGACCGAAATACCTTCCTACAGTTGATCCTATTGAAGAGCCTGTAAGAACTATAGGAGCCTCTGCCCCGACCGAGCCTCCAAAACCTATTGTGACCGTGGTTGCAAGAAGGGAGGTCCAGTTGTTATGGCTTTTTATCCTGCTTTTCTTTCTTGAAATTGCATGAAGCACCCTGCTTACACCATGTTCTATATTGTCCTTCACAATGTACTTCACGAACAAAGCGGTCAGCAATATTCCGAGGATTGGATAGATTAAATAGTGATAGCTGCCCGACTCCGGTGTAATGCCGCCGGTAAGTATCTTCCCCGTGTAATGGATGGAATTCTTGAGGACTGCTGCAGCAAGCGAACTCAGCAGACCCACTACGAGACTGAGCAGATATACAAGCCTTGTCTGATCGATCTCAGATATCTTTTCTGAAAAGATTCTTTTTAAAGACCTCATAGGCGACATAGATATGCAAATATAAAAACATTAATATAGTGTCTGTGTTTTTTAATTAAGTTTGTCTGTTTCCAAAAATCCCGGTAATGGTAGATTTCAGGACTTACAGGCTGGAAAACGGATTAAGGCTGATAGTGAATGAGGACCGGTCGACGCCCCTGGTCGCCATGAATATTCTATATGATGCCGGTTCGAGGGATGAGGATCCATCTATGACCGGAATGGCTCATCTTCTTGAACACCTCATGTATTGCGGTACCGAGAATATCCGGGAATATGATCTTCCGCTCCAGCTTGCAGGAGGAGAAAACAATGCATTCACCAATAACGACATAACCAATTATTACATCACTCTCCCGGCGGCGAATGTGGAAACAGCCTTCTGGCTTGAATCCGACAGGATGCTTGCCCCGGATTTCACAGAAGGGAAACTGGATATCCAGAAAAACGTTGTAATAGAAGAGTTCAAGCAAAGGTATTTAAATCAGCCCTATGGTGATGCAATGCTCCTTCTCAGTCCCCTGGCATACAACAAGCACCCTTACCGCTGGCCGACAATCGGGATGGAACCCGCCCATATAGAAAGGATAGCCGTTGAGGATGTACGTCGCTTCTTCGACAGGCATTACAATCCCGGAAAGGCTATTGTAACACTTTCAGGCAACATTACACCCTGCAGAGCTTACGAACTGGCCCTGAAGTGGTTCGGCTCCATTCCGGCAGGTGAAGAGCATGTCAGGAATCTTCCTGCCGAACCCGAACAGACCGGGGAAAGAAGACAAACTGTTGAAAGGAATCTTCCTGCCGACGCCCTTTACAAGGCCTGGCATATGGGACCTCGCTCAGATCCCGGTTTCCATACCATGGATGTGATTACCGATCTGCTTGCCGGCGGTGAATCAGGCCGGCTTTACAACCGGCTCGTAAGAGACCTTAATCTTTTCAGTGAAATAAATGCATATATCACTTCAGATATTGATCCCGGACTTGTAATCGTAAGCGGGAAAATCATGAAGGGCATTGAGGCAGAAACAGCCGAAAAGGCTGTTGTTCAGGTTATTCAGGAACTTAAGGACGCGGATCCTGCTGACTATGAACTCGAGAAGGTAAAGAACAGGTATGAATCATCGACAGTACTTTCAAATACAAGTATATTGAACAAAGCGCTCAAGCTGTCGGTATATGAATTGCTTGGCGATGCCTCGGGAATCAACAGCGAGGTGGAGGCTTACAGGGCAGTAAACAAGACGATGATAAGGGATGCGGCCGACAGGTATCTGAATCCGGCTAATTGCTCCACCCTGTATTACATTGCATCAAAAAGTAAAGGCAAATGAGCAGTTTCCGGAGAACACAGCCCCCCCTGCATCCTTTTGATGCACAAATTGACATCCCCTTAAAGTCGCTGACCCTGGGCAACGGAGTTCAGGTTTACATAATTGAAGCCGGTACGGAAGACGTTATCAGGTTTGAATGTATTTTCAGGGCAGGAATAATAAAGGAAAGCCGTCCTCTTCTGGCAAGTTCCGCGAACATGATGCTCACTGAAGGCTCGGTCAATTATACGGCGGAAGAGATGAACGAAACGCTCGATTATTACGGGATTTTCCTGAATCTCCAGGCTGAAAGGGACACGGCAAGCCTGACTGCCTATTTCCTCAGCAGGTATTTTGAAAAGGCATTGGAACTGTTTGCCGAGATCCTCTTCAGACCTGTTTTCCCGGAAGCAGAGCTTGAAAAGCTTATGATGAAAAGGCTTAACTGGTACAGGATCAACAGGGAAAAGGTTCAGAAGATTGCCAGCGACCGGTTTTCTGAATCTATATTCGGACCGGCACATCCCTATGGCCGGCAGGTAACTGAAGCTGACTTTGAAGGTCTGAGTCCTGCATTATTAAGGGATTTCCACGGTAATTTCTACCGGCCCGAAGATATGGCCATAATTGTTTCAGGCAGGATACCCGATTTTGCAGTAGCTTCAATGGAAAAACACTTCGGCTGCCTCAGATCCGAGAAAATTCAAAGCCCTGCCGCAGAAAGCCTGATTGAGGGTTTGTCATTGAAAAAGGATCATATCAGTAAGAAGGGTGCTGTTCAGACAGCTGTCAGGATCGGATCAGCCACAATAAACAAGCGGCACCCCGATTATCCCGGGCTGAAATTCCTGAATGTGACCCTGGGAGGGTATTTCGGGTCGCGGCTGATGAAAAACCTCAGGGAGGATAAAGGCTATACTTACGGGATTCACTCTATCGTGTCGTCATTCGATAAATCAGGATTGTGGATGATCTCGACTGAAGTAGGCCGGGAAAACAGTACAAAGGCTGTTGAAGAGATAAAGAAGGAAATAAAGCTGCTGATGAAAAAACCGGTTTCGGCCGACGAGATGGAAGTCGTTGGCAACTATATGGCCGGAGAGCTTGTAAGATCGTTCGACGGGCCGATGGCAATCGCGGAAAACTTCAGATCGGCGTGGGAATTCGGCCTCGATATGAGTTATTTCTCCCGAATGATGCACACCATCAGGACTATAACCCCTGAAGAAGTTCTGTGGCTGGCAAACACTTACTACAACATTGAGGATTTATACGAGATCACCGCGGGATAATGAAGTTCATACAAATACATATACTGCTCTTTCTGATTATCCTTACCTGTTTGCCGGGATAC
>JAXDBC010000019.1:0-20772 GCA_034679225.1 Bacteroidales bacterium
ATTTTGGCGTCGTACAGCATGGATGCGACATCGTACTGGGGAGCTCCCTTTCTTCCTCCCTGGTAATCGATGAACCAGGGTTCTTCGTCGACCACCATCACGTTGGCTGTCTGAAAATCGCGGTAAAGGAAATAATCCTGCCCGGTTTCGAGCAGGTAATCGGCAAGCGCATTGAAGTCGCGCTCCAGGCGCTTCTCGTTGAAAGGTGCCGCCAGAAGCTTGAGAAGCATATACTTGAAATAGTTCATGTCCCACATCATCGACTGTCGGTCGAAGCTCCGGTGCGGATAGCAGAGATCAAGGTTGAGACCCTTGATCCCCTGTGTCTGAAACAGTATCAGTATATCCAGGATTTTCCTGTACAATACTATTGTATCCTGATCGAATGGAGCAATGGCGGGCCGTTTGTGAAGCCAGGTGTAAAGATTGTCATCGCCCAGATCCTGGAGAAAATAGATAAAGCGTTCCGGTAAGTAAGCATATATCTCGGGCACCGGCAGCGACTTACTTCGAAAATGATGGGTAAATCCGATGAAAGCCTCATTTTCCTCATGATTCGCGTTATAGGCTCCTATTATACTCCCGGCAGAGCCGGAAAACCTGAAGTATCTCCTGTCAGAACCCGATCGCGGCAAAGGAGTGACTTCGGCAGCAGCATCTCCATTCAACTCAGTATAACCCTCTGATAGTATTTCTATTATCTCAGCATCTTCCATAACTAGTTAATTGCTAATTGCTAATTGTTAATTGTAATCACAGTCTTATCATCACTTTTTTCCTGTACAAAATGTAAGCAACAAGCCAGATCAGAAGCATCTGAATTATGGCAAACATAAGGCTTCCGTTCAGATTTCCGGCCACAGGTACGCAAATCTTTTCATAAAACCAGGCATACATGCTGATTTCCTTATCTCCCTCTCCTATCTTAATATATTGCATTGTTTTTGCCCATATCCCGGACAAAAAATATGAAAACAGTGCATTTGTGCCGAAGACCAGGAAGAAGGCTCCCCATTTCCTGATTTTCGCAACATCTGCAAGCCAGTATAACAGCGAAAGAACCATCATGGCTATTCCGGCCGAATATAGCACATAAGAGCTGGTCCACAGCGGTTTGTTGATCGGAAACAGTTTGTCCCACAGGAGTCCCATCCCGGTCATGGCAGCTCCGACAAACATGATTTTAAGTACCGTTTTTGCGGCAGCCGGTCCCTTTCCCAGTACCGACCCTGTGTAATAGCCGATTATCACCGTACCGAGCGCGGGTATCGTGCTCAGTAATCCAAGGGGGTCGAATGGCATTCCGAAGGCTGTGGAGAGATGGGCTTCACCGAGAACCATCCTGTCGATCTTCAGTACCAGGTTTCCTTCAAGACTGTAGGGGTCGGCGCCTCCGAAAAATGCAAGAAGGGCCCAGTACAGAAGAAGAAAAAATGCAGTCACTACCCATAGATATTCCCGGTTAACCGACATGCATATGATTGCTCCCAGGCCGTATGCAAGAGCTATCCTTTGCAGCACACCCATTATCCTCAGCGTTGAATAGTCGCGGTCGAATACGGGAAAGATATTGAGAAACAGACCAAGAGCGAATATTGTAACAGTCCGGCGGATTATCCTAACCAATGAGCCCGTGTTCAGTTCATGTCCGTATTTCCTGAAAGAAAACCACATTGCAACGCCAACGATGAACAGGAAGAAAGGAAAGACAAGATCGGTGGGCGTACAGCCATGCCATTCCGAATGCCGCAGGGGGGCATAGACATGCTGCCAGCTTCCCGGGGTGTTGACAATGATCATAAATGCAACGGTGATACCTCTGAAGATATCGAGAGAAACTATCCTTCCTGAAGTCTTTTTCTTCATAATCCGTAAAAAGGTATAAAAATAAAAATAAGAGCGGGAATCTGTGAATATATTTACGCATATTTGAACAATTCAGGTAAAATGCCTGCTTATTAAACGAATACAAGAAATGGGAAAAAATATTCTTACGACCGCGGCTCTCTTGTTTGCGGCTATCTTTCTGATTCCCATATGCCGGGCTCAGGACGCGAGAGTCATGACAGGCCTTGAAGTACTCAGGGAAAGTGGATTTGCGGAGCTCAAGGGGAAAAGAGCAGGTCTGATAACCAATCCTACCGGCGTCGATCATGAGCTTCGTTCCGGAATTGACATATTGTTCAGGGCTCCCGGCGTAATACTTGCGGCGCTTTACGGACCCGAGCACGGGGTGAGGGGCGAATACAGCGCGGGAGAGATTATCGGCTCTGCTGATGATCCGTCAACAGGTCTCAGGGTATACAGCCTGTACGGATCGACCAGGAAACCCACGAAGGAGATGCTCGAGGGCATAGATGTGCTTGTATATGATATCCAGGATATAGGATCAAGGTCCTACACCTATATCAGCACCCTGGGGCTTGCCATGGAAGCGGCAGCAGAGAACAATATCCCCTTTATCGTGCTCGACCGGCCAAATCCGCTGGGAGGTGCACGGATTGAAGGGCCGCTTGTTGAACCGGGTTTTGTGTCATTCGTCAGCCAGTATCCCATACCTTATGTTCATGGCCTCACAACAGGCGAACTTGCAATGTTGCTTAATGGCGAAGGGTTGCTTGCAAACGGACTGAAGTGTGATCTGAAAGTTATCAGGATGAAAGGATGGAAGAGAGAGATGAGCTTCAGCGAGACAGGTCTACCCTGGGTACCGTCATCGCCACATATCCCCAATGCATTAACCTGCCTTCTGTACCCTGCCACGGGGATTATGGGAGAGTTATATGTGGCAAGCATCGGGGTGGGTTACACAACTCCTTTCCAGACCTTCGCCACCGAATGGATAGATGCCGACTCCCTGGCGAATAACCTGAATGAGCTCGGTTTGCCGGGGATCAGGTTCAGGCCTGTTCATTACAAGCCATACTACAGTGTATCGCTGGGAAAGATGGTTCACGGGGTGCAAATCCACATCACCGATGAGAAAGCAGCCCAGCTTTCGCTGATCCAGTTCTACATCCTGCAGGAAATCCATAAGCTGTGGCCTGACAAAGACCTTTTCGGAATGTGTGATCCGTCGAGGCTTGATATGTTCGACAAGGTGTGCGGCAGCGACAGGATCAGAAAGGAATTCACCCGCGCATACAGAGTGGAATCCATTCTGGATCTATGGAACGGACCGGCAAATGACTTCCGGATCAAGGCACGGAAGTACTGCCTGTATTGAGCCGGCTTCCTTGTTAAGTCTTATTTCACGTCTCCCTCCACACTCTTCTCAAGTTCGCTGGCGTGCATCAGGAATTCATCGAGCGTCATCTCCTTGTGGAAGATCATCCCGTGGGTTGCACGTATCTTTGGACGGTCGTTTTCATAGAAAAAGTCCTTTCCAAGGATTAGCTGCACCCATTTGAACTGTTCCACCCATATCTGCTGCGACAGGTCGCTGAAGGGCCCGTCGAGTTCATAACTCGGGAAGGAAGCATTTACCTGGCTTATATAGCAGTCCTTGAATGATTTCTGAAGAACGGCCATTGAATTGAGCGACACAGGTGTGAACACGTTTGCCTCCGAAGGAGCAAATTTGAACCAGACGTTCCTGTAGCCTATTATTCTCAGTTTCGAAAGGTCTTCCTCCTCTTTCCACACTCTTAATGCCTGGGCAAGAGCTTTCAGAACCTTGTAATGAGTGTCGGGTCCGGAGCCTTCCGGGTCGTAGGCCATGCTCACCACGGTCGGCCTGACCTCCCTGAGCATTTCAAGTATCGGCTCAACATCGCGCTTTGCCGTAGGCTGCGGGGTGAATATGTCGCCGGTGTAAAAACCAAGCCTGAGGTGTTGAATATCCCTTACCCTGACACCATAATGAGCCCATACAAGTTCTTCCTCAAACTCCCTGAGCATTCCCTTTAGTTTCTGAATATCAGGCGGATTTTTCTGACCTCCGTAACTCGATTTCAGCAATTCTATGTTTTTCCTTAACTGCTCTTCCAGTTCCTGCCTCGAATTAAGCTTGTATATACCAACCATCACCCTCACTATCCTGTGGCACAGTCCCCTGAGCTTGCCGGCTTCGTCGTTGGCAGCTATCTTATTGAGGTAATGGCTTACATCTTTATCGAATTTGTACATATATCCCTTTTCAAAGAAATCGGGATATTCTATCATGTTTATCTTATCCTGTTCAACATGGGCGAGAGTTTCCACCATGTAGTTCATCAGCATCTCATTGGTCACGGCAGTAAAGCCCGAAGTACAGACAGTGAAGTGAAATTTGTTTGAGGCTTCCCTGAGTTGGGGAGTGATGCATGGAAAGATCCCGAGCATTATATCATCATGGTGAGGGCCCGTATGGAGAAAGACCTGATCCTTCTCCTTTAGCAATCCTTTTTCTATCTTGCTTTTCGTGGAATCTATCACTTCCTGAACCCGGTCCATGCTGAGATCAGGGATCATACTGCAGTAAGGGTCTTCCTGAAGGTCTTTGAGTTCGAGCCTGTGAGCGTACTTGTTGATATTCCTGCACAGGTCAAAAATAGCCCTTTCTGTTTTTTCAAAAGTCCACTGGCCTTCCCTGTAGTATTTCTCCACGCTGTCGTTCAGCTTCACTGCTGCGCCTTCGGTTATGTAGAAGCGTGCATTTCGCTGACGTTGAAGCACAGTGGCCGGGTACAGGTTATCGACCGGGTTTTCAAGGGCGTTCTTCACGACCTGAGCCTTTGATTCACCTGCGGCAAAGATAAGCGTCAGACCATCGGGATTGAATGTGATCGTTCCCAGTCCGACAGTAATAACCAGCCTGTTGCGCGATACCTCTATTCCGCCAAGATCGCTTGCGGAAGCGGCCTGGTTTTCGAAGTTGGTGGCTGTGAGCCTGGTAGTGGAATTATGGTCACTTCCCCTCGTGTTTGAAGCCACAGATCCTTCGGGACCCATTCCTCCCAGATAAAAGCCTATCCCTCCCATTTCCCTGATACGGTTCTCGTAAGCCATGCACCAGTTGTCGATCCTGAACAGTGATTCCTGCTGCAGTTTTTCAAGATTCGATCCGGCTTCCCTGTTTCTAAGGGAGAGATCGATTATGTTACCGGGGAATACTTCAGAGTAATGCTTTCCCTGGGCAAGTTGTATCTCATTGGCATTTATCAGAAGCGCTCGTGAAAGATCAAGGTCAAATCCCCTGATGTAGAAACTTGTTACATAGTGATAGTAACTGTTGTGCTGTTCCGGATCAATCGGGTAGAAATCTTCGGTCTGTACGAAGCGCAGTCCTCTCAGCGATGGTTTTTTCTGAAGCGACAGACCGTGTCTTTCCATTAGGGCACGGTTTTCCTTGTCGTCCCATCCGTTAAGCAGCCTGCTTGTCCATTTGATGAAGTATTCAGGAGTCTTGCCTGTAGGCAGGCTGATCACTCCTTCCGGATTGCCATCCACCCACTCCAGGAAGCGCAGAGCGGTAAGCAAGCCGAGATCTGGAACATTGGGGACCACTATATATGGGGTCGCAGTCGTATAAGCATCTCTGCCTGAGGCATCAAAGAACGATTGTTCTACTTTTGAAAAGGCTGATGGTTTCATCATAATATAGTTTTTTCAAATTCTTACATGACGGCCGGAAATCAATTCTTTTAATAAACTCGTTTTTCACGGAATAATGAAATTCTATATGACTTCCTGTTTTTTAATCCCGAAAGCCGGATCAATTTTAAGAAATTTTATTGCCAGCAAGCCCGGTATCGAGCAAATTATAACATATATAAAGAAATTCTCATAACCAAGGAACTCCTTCATGGCTCCGGAGATCATTCCCGGGAGCATCATTCCCAGGGCCATCAGTGATGTTCCTATTGCATATTCAGCTGTTTTGTATTTGCTATCCCCCACGTAGTGAAGCATATAAAGCATATAGGCCGTAAAACCGTAGCCGTAGCCGAACTGTTCAAAGGCAACGGAAAGGTAGACCGGAAAAGTTCCCGGCATTGGCTGGAAATGAGCCAGGTAGATATAGACCGCGCTGGGGAGGTTCAGCCACAATGCCATCATAAAGATGACTTTTTTGAGTCCGACCCTTGCCGCCAATATTCCCCCCAGGATACCTCCGACGGTAAGGCTAAGCATTCCGATCGTACCGTAGATGATACCGTACTGTGCCGAGGTAAGACCTATTCCACCGGCACTGCGGGAATCAACCAGGAAAGGAGTTGCCACCTTTAGCAGCTGCGATTCACCTAGCCTGTAAAACAGGAAGAAGACCATGGCGGGTACAACGCCCGGTTTGGAAAAGAATGAGACAAACACATCCTTATACACTTTCCATCCCATCCTTTCGTCTGTCTTTTTCTCATCCGGATACGGCATCATTATCTTGTTGTATATGGCAATAGCCAGAAGAACAAGTCCAAGGATGATAAGTGAGGCCGTCCAGCTGAAAGCAATATTTCCTGCAGTAATAAGGAACTGAGTGGTTGTCTCGCCGGTGAGGTTATGATTTACCTTCAGAGCAGCAGCTACCGGTTTGTTCCAGTTATTGCTGTCAAATTCGAAGCGGCCGGTTGTAGTTCGCGAAAGGTCTATATCCTTGCTCCCTGTTTCCCTGGAAAGGTTCACAACTACTGTTTCGCCTTCCTCCGGCGGAGCCGACAGAGCGATATAGACCACTGCGGAATCGAGGGCTGATATGCCTTGCTGATAAACAGGAACAGTCAGTTCTGAAGGAAATATAAGTACGGCAGGCTTTTCCTGAGACGCTTCGATTTTTATATCAGCCGGATCAAAGGGAACATATTGCTCGTGAAGAACCGATCTGGCGCTGAAAGTTACCGGATCAAGTCCGGTGTTTTTCTGAATCGTACCGGCCAATACCGGAACCAGTCCGAGTGCTGTAAGCATTGCAAACCTGTAAAAGGTGGAACGGATCCCGACAAAGAAGGATTGCTGATGTTGGTCGAGGGCGTACATGTAAAAGCCGTCGGCGGCAATATCGTGGCTTGCCGATGATATTGCAATGAAGGCAAACACGAGAAGGCTCAGAGGGTAAAAAAAGGCCAGCGGCATAACCGCTCCCGCCGCGATAAAGGCAAGGCCGAGAAGCAGCTGTGTCCAGACAACCCAGTTGCGTTTTGTTGATACCACGTCTATATAGGGACTCCACAGGGGTTTAATTGCCCATGGCAGGTACAACACGCTTGTCCAGAACGCGAATGAGGCAATGGAGATCCCCATTGTCTTGTAAATCAGACCTGAAGTAGTCATCACTATACTATAGGGGATACCCTGGAAGAAATAGAGGGTGGGAACCCATGCCCACGGGGAGCGTTGTTTTCTTTGACTCATAAAACCGGCTGTTTCTTGTTGCTGTTATTCATAATTAATCTTATCCGACGGTGGAAAGTACAGTTTTTCAAATGCCGCATCCCTGAAATAATGACTCAGTATATCGCGGTAAGAGTATCCCTTTTCTCCCATCATTGCAGCGCCAATCTGGCAAAGGCCCACACCGTGGCCCCAGCCTGCCCCGCGGAGTACGAAGCTGATCTCATTCCCGTCATCCTCCCTGTCGACCACGAAGCATGAACTGTAAAGATGTGATTTTGACAGCGATTTTCTTATCTCCAGTTCCTTTCCTATTGTAAGTGATCGCTTGCTGCCTTCAATCCTGAGCCTTGTGATCCTGCCCGAAGTACCTCTCCGTACAGGTATCAGCGCCCCGATGGTCCCAAAGTCGATACCCGTGCGTTCCCTGACAAGCCTGCTCAGCTCATCCTGAGAATACACCACCTTCCACCTGAAAAAGTCATTCGTCTCCTGATCGTAATCGTTAAGTACCTGGGAGAGGACCTTTTTGTCGGATGTATTGCAAAACGCGCCGGGATTTCCCAGAATCCACTCCCTGGCATTTTTCTCAATTGTCAGGTCGGTGCCAAATCCTTCCGGCATTTCCGGACTATCAATTATCCCCTGAAGATAAGGATGAACCACAGGTTCCCATGTGTTTTCAAAAAGCTCCGTAATACCGCCGCAACATTTGTAATACCGCGCATCACAAACCGATCCATCATACATCAGCACCTCGCCGAATGTTTCATTCACGGCTTTCACAACCACGGGCGATGAAGCCCTGGTAATTCCCTGGTATCTCTGGCAATGATCGTCGGCACATACATCGAAATCATCATGATCTTCCCGGTCGTACCATTTGATTATCTCATCATCCGATTTGGTAAATGAATTGTATTTCTTTGCCCCCGTCCTGAGGCTGACGGTTTTTGCCAACTGAGCCAGCAGCCAGCTTCTTGAAGTAACCGCGTGTGCCTTGAGTAACTCCTCCGATGAAGTTGCTTTCATCTCCGAAGATATCACGCTGATCAGATAATCCTCGACCGAAACAATGTTAATCGCGGTAATCTCATCATTCTTCAGGAGGATGCGGAGGCTTCCCCTGAAGACCTGATCCTCCTTTCTCTGCCAGTGAAAGTTGATACCGATAGTCACTCCATGCAAAACCAGTGATGAGCCTGCCGGATCGGAAGGAATCATATCGAGCGGGCTGTCCGCCGTGAATTCCTGAACACCATCTGAGATCACTATGCGCTGGTCCTTCACGGTGGCAGTCCATTTTCCCGACATCTTTCTTCCCGATGTCTTGTCGACGAAAACACCATCAAGGGTAAATTCTATCTCCTTCGCTGAAAAAATTCCTACCTGTATTTCCGGCACCTGTCCTTTTCCTGTCATATTATTTCTTTTATAACTTTATCAATTTCAAGATCATCTAAACAAACCTGGCTGAAAATATCAGCTACATCCCCCGCGCTTATTTTTTCGAAATCCTCCTCCCGGGGCGTTATTATAACACCTCCAAGGTCGACTGACGCCGGGCTTACCAGCAGTTTATCAGCTTCGGAGGAAAAAAACTGTTCCGGTCTGTGCTTTTTCCTGGGGAAGATATGGACTGTCCATTTCTCCCGGGAATACGCCGAAAGGATATTGATCATAGGTTCAGGTCTTTCCGGCTGAAGGAGGGAAAGGCGTTCAAACAGTTTCGTGAAAGCACTGGAAAGCTTCGCTTCATCGCTTCCGGTCAGGCTTATCAATCCCCTGTGATAGCCCTCCCATTTCCATATTTCCAGACCTGGTTCCGACGAAACAAGCTTTGTGAACCTTCTACTCTCAAAATCCGGTTCCACGGGCATAAATCCAATATTTCCGGCCTGGAAATGCAGATGGTCGGGTGCGGAAGCTCCTGCCTGTGGACCGTTGTAAAACACGGTGTATAAATGCATTGCCTGTGACAATGAGAGCAATGTCCCGAAGCTGCCAATGATTCTCTGGACGGTGTGGGATCGCGAAGGGATTGTAAGATGGCGCCTGAAGATAGGAAAGGGATTTACAAGAATTATCATATCATCTCCGAAAGGAATCTCCTTCTGTTCCTTCGGCCTGTTATCCCTGCACAGAAAGCATGGACGCTGTTTTATATGGCTCTCGTCCACTTTGGCTGAGGATGATGTGATACGGGCAGGGTTGAACTGAAGCAGCACCTCGAATCCTCCCAGGGCAATTTTTCTTACTCTTACCTTCGAAAGATCGCGGTAATTTTTCCCTGCCAGCTCCCAGTTCTGCAGCTGTTCCGAAAACAATTTGTCTATCCTGTCCGAGTACATGTACTGTCAGCTGTAAGCTTATTTCACTCTGTTCAGTTTCTTCCTTGCAAGTAGTTCGATGGTTCTGAGCCTGTCCTTGTAAAAGTTATGCGCGTTGAGTTTTGCAATGTCAAGGGCAGCATCGCTGTTCCCTTCCCATCTGCGGCAGAGGTAAAGAGGCTCATATATCCTTCCGATACGATATTCACGGCAAACAGCAAGGCCTACGGCATAATCCTCGCCGTAACTCACATTGGGTACCCTGATCTTTCTCAGGACAGGGGTATAAAAAGCACGCGGGGCTCCCAGGCCATTGATTCTAAGGGCATTGTTTCTGCCGTTATCGAGTGTCCATTCTCGGTGATCGATAATACCGAGGGGAAGATCCTCAAGCTTGAAATTCACCATTTTGTATGATCCTATAACCATGGCGCATTTCTGGGTGTAAAAGGCCTCAACTATCCTGCTCAAAACCCTGGTGTCAATGTAAAGGTCATCGCTGTCGAGCTGTACTGCAAATTTCCCGCAGCGTTCATGAAACAGGCCTTCGTTCCAGCAGCCGCCTATACCAAGGTCGAGACTTTCCGGAACAATATGAACAATCCTGTCGTCTTTGGCGGTAAACTCACGTATCCGCTCAGTCGTGCCGTCAGTCGAATGATTGTCGACCACGATAAGGTTGAATTTGAAATCAGTTTCCTGCGAAAGAACCGAGCTGATTGCATCTCCGATGGTTTTTACCCTGTTTCGTACCGGAATGATAACCGAGGCTTCGACGGGGAATTTTTCAGCATCGAAGCTGACTTCCCTGAACTCCGGTGCCAGCCATCCCTTTATCCTTTTCAGGTGTGAAGTGCAGGCTGCCTCCATTTCTATCTGTACTTCCCTGTTCCTGGGGTCGACATAGTCAAACTGCTTTTCACCCGACAGCCTCATATCTTGTTCCACTTCAGTATAAAGCATTTCGGGTATCCTTATCAGCCGATGTTTCTCCGATACCCTCAGGCGGAGGTCATATAATCCGGCATAGCTGTAATCCTGGTCCATTCCGAGACATGCCTCCCTGAAAGCCGCGGTTTTCCAGAGCATCACCGAGCCGAAATTGAAATCGTCACGAAGGCTGCCCTCCTGATAATCGATTACGGGATGGGGAGTCAGTTTTCCTTCCTTGTTCTCGAAGTAATCCGAATAGACCATTCCGGCTTCAGTATCGGTGCATACCTGCATCATCCTTTGGAGAGCAAAGCGGCTAAGCTGCAGGGGGAAGGGCTTAATATAAACAAGAATATATTCGGTATCGGCCAGATCAGCCATTTGTCTGACAGCAGCAGTTGAAGCTACCGAAGCGGATTCCAGAAAGCGGGTATCGGAGCAGCAGTCGCTGCCACGCGGATCTTCTTTCCCGACAATCACGACAGTCTTAACCATTTCAGATTTCCTCAGCGAGTCGGCTGTCTTGCAAAGCCAGTCTGTTTCCCTGAATTGTAAAAAGGCTGTTACGGGTTTCATCACTATCTTATTTCGTGTTTAAAAAATCAAGGATTTGCTTCATTAGTTTATCCCTTTCACCTCTATCGGGGATGGATTCGAAGGGGAAGCCCGTTATAACAATGTTATAACGTCCCCTGAATGCCGTACCGGCCGATGAATTATTCTCGGAATACCTGAATGCACATACTGAACCGGTTCCGGAGGCTTCGATGGCATCAGGAGCCTCGACCGTGTAAAACTCGGGTGAATATTCTGTATTGAAAGTAAAGGATCCATCGAAATGCGGTCTCGCGTAATCGGTCGCGTAGACCTTTCCCGTCCTCACGGCATGTCCTGTCCGGGGGCTGAAGTGAAGAATCTTTTCTGCAAACTTCAGCGCCGTGGAATCCCTGCCTGTAATCAGGTCCGAACCCACATAAGCACCCGACATGAACACTGATTTTCCGTCAGCAGTCACTTTAGTGATTCTATCCATGAATCCGGGAGTGTATATCCTGAAATCTATCCTGGATGTATCGCCGAAGAAGGGTGTTGATTTCTCCTCTCCGTAAACAAGGTCGATAATGCCGAATTCATCCGCGCAGTCGTCCTGAGATTCAAAATATTCATCCGATACCGAAAAGAAGGAATAACCTGCAGCCATAACCGATCTGCCGTGGATAAAGGGGAAGTTGAATGTATTGCCCGGCACCACTTTGGCCGTCATGTCGGAGTATGATGCTCCCCATCCCGGCGAATCGTCATCTACCCAGGGGCTATTCCTGTCATAATCATACTGATCGCCTATTGAGATAATATCATTTATATATGGCACCCCGCGGTCGTTCCACCATTCAATTCCCGAAAGCTCATCATCCACCCAGGCAGGCCCCGACACACGGTCAAAGCCATTCACCACCAGAACGTTGCCCCTGCTTTCACTATTGATCCCCACCGAAAGCTCCTCGGATTCAAAGCTCTCTCCTCCATTGTTCAGCGCGGTCACCCTGAATGAATATATGGAATCCCAGGCCGGGAGTTCTATCTCAAGGCTGTTGTCCTTTACTACCCGGCCGTTGTCATAGCCATTGTTTCCCTCGCGGGTGTACACCCTGAACCAGGCCGGCACTGATGTAGGCTCTCCTTCTTCAATTACGGGCTGCCACGAGAGCCTAATCTTCTTCCCTCCGGCAGGTGTAACAGCAAAATCACTGACCGGCAGGGGCTGGACTGTATAGGGGCGATTCTCAACATAACTCAGGTATTTAAGGATACCTTTATAGATAGATCGCGAGACGCTGAACCTGAACCTCGGATCGAGATTGTATTTCATATCGGCAAGGTTCTGGTGCGACAGAAGCTCTAGAAGCAATGAAGTGACGTTCGGGCGCCTCGCTTCCGAATAAGGCCTGTCCCACAGTCCCCGCCTTGTCCAGCCGGGTTCAAAGTTTTTCCTGATATCCTCAACGATCTGAGTCTGAACAACATCTGCAAACTCCCTCGACGACATGCGTGATAAACCAGAGGCATAGATTCCATCGTCGACGGTGGTATGGAAAATTGCAAGGCTACCGATTATCGAATCACCGGGAGCCACTCCTGCATCGGTGTGAAATGCAAGTGACAGGTCGATTGGTATGCCCAGTCCTCCGGCTTTGCCTTTTTCCGGCCGCGGATCAGCCATCAGGTAGTTGACCCATAAGCCTCTCGACTGGTAATCATCATTGTAATCATTCCTGTATAAAGAAGGAGAATAAACCAGCGAGTCGGGCATCCCGGCATATTGCAGCCAGTACCTTGATGCCTCTATGAACCTTGGCATCCCGCTTAGTTTCCATGAATAGTCAGTTTCCTTTGCAGTAACACCGGCATTCTGAGCCGCCTTTCCGTCAGAAAGTGAGGGCTGGTTTTTCAATATCTCGGCTGATGGCCTGCGAGCCACATTTCCCATTCCTCCTCCGAATTTCACCGCATCCAGGGCCAGATAGCCGGAGGCGCCCCTGTTGCGTGTGACCGTCACCGAAGCTCTCTCCGGATTCATACCTTTATCAAAATTGAATGTCCCGAGATATATCCAGGTCTCCCCTCCCATCGTCTGATCAACCAGGAAGCCTGTCGAACCGCCGGTGTGATGAACTGTATACAATGCCTCACCTGTATTATCAGGCAACAGTGGGTATGAAATATAAACCGCGTAATCGCCCCGTGACGGAATATCGGGAATATAGTGTGCCGTATCGTCGGCTGTTCTGAGGGAACTTCCATTCCTGAAAGGATTGAATCCTGCAAATATGGTATCAGTCAGGATAAAGCCTTTATTGATTAATTCCCTATTCTTACCTGTAGATAGCATGAAAGCGGAATTAGCCGTCGAACGATCATTATCGACAATGACCTCGCTGGTCTGGATATCCCTTTCACGGGGAATATGAACCGTTGCCCCGGCTTTCTCAAGCATCCTCGAGAGATAGGGCAGCACGTATCCCGTGATGGAAACGTCCTCCACGGTGCCAAACAATTTTGCACGCTGGAATTCCCATCTGTCTAAGGACATTTCAAAATAGTATCCGTGACTGTTCCACAGGGCGATTGACTTGCCGTGAAGCCCCGATGAAGGAGGGTCGTCAGAAATCTTTCTCACCAGTATCCTTTTATCCGTCTCAGGAACAGGGAAGCATGATGAGTCGGCCGGGAAGTCCTTTCTGAAATAATTCGGTACCAGCTGTTCTATTCTGTAGGTATTGGTTATCAGCTCAATGTCATATTTTCTGAATTTTCTTCCCAGGGCATCAACGAGCGATTTCCTGAATAGTCTGCAGCTCTCTTCCCTGAAAGGATAATATGAAAGTTCCGGTGCAAACCAGAGAATGAGCTTGCCGTTGCTCTTTTCAAGCTTCAGAGAATCGATCTTCGGAACGGCAATATGATTCCACTCCGTGAGCGGGTTTTTCCAGTTTTCAAGCCTTTCTGCCACCATCCCTTCAAGCCTCTCATCAGACTGTGCCTGAAGAGAATAAGAGCTTGCAAGGACGAGTACCAGAAAGCAGGGAAGCAATCTCAAAAAAGTCTTATTCATCAGGTGGGTTAATTAGGCATGAAATATAGTAATATTGTATGAATTATTCACGTAAATAACTCAGGGAGCAGGGAGCAGGAAGCTGAGAGCGGGGGACAGTAAGAGCTCTGAAAAAACCTTTTCGCCCTCAGCGGTTTATAAATATAAAAATATAAGGTACATAAAGTTATTAAAGCCAAAAAAATATTTGAAGTTGTCATTTGTTTGGTTTATCTTGCATAGCGAATATAAAAACAACACCTGATAAACTAAATACTGTTTGCAATGAATTGTTTCAATTTAACACGAAATGGTGCCGTCTTTATATTGTTTTTTCTTTTTCTATCAGCAAAAGCTCAAACAAAAGAGGCAACCTGGAAATACCCAGTACGACCGGGGACCGAAGAGTGGAAACAACTTGGCACTTTCTCAGAAAGGTTGAATGCCTTTAACATTCCCGAAGGTATTCTCGCCGAAATGACAACTGAAAACCTGGTAAAAACCTGTCTTAATTATCCATGGTGGATTCTAATTACCAGCCGAGATCATAATCAGGCGGGATATGATTATTTAAAATCGGTTTTTAACGGATTTCGCGAATTGGGAAACCGGGTAGATGCCGGGCGTGAACTATTGAAAGTATATGAAAAGATGGCGCCTGGAGATATTACCAATTATGAAACCCTGGAGGAGCAGGGAACATTTAGTTTTCGGTTTACTCATATTGAGATACTGCTGTCTCAGCCTGATATTCTGAAGAATATAAGTGATGAATATCTGATGTCACTCATACGGAAAGCTGTCTCGGTTTACGAAGATAAAACAGTTGCATTTGATAAATACTCTTATTACGGCATTTCTTCAAGCTGTTTAATACTGGCAAGGATAATGGAACTGAAGAATTATCCTGAATTTACCCGGTTATCGGAGAATTATCCCGGGTTTAAAAACCTGAACGAGAGAGGAGTTTCTGGCAATAAAGAATTACTTGATCAAATTGTATCTGAATCAAAACAAATTCTTAAAGATTAACTAAGCTATGAAAACTGTCGTGAAAATACTGCTACTATCGCTTTTATTCCCGGTAATTTTTTTCTCCTGCGATAATAATCCCTCGGAACCGGAGCCATGTGAATTATATACAACTGGCATTTATAACAATGTAATGCCGGGTGAGGTACCTGAAAAATTCTGGCCGTGTATGAATACCAAAGATCTGGTTGACGCAGGGTCTTATAATTTTAACAGCTTGTACCAACTGGATGCCGGATGCTGCGGACTCCAAAGCGGCTATGATCTGTGCAAAAGCAATTATTCGTGGTACGCCGATCTGGAAGGAAGAGATGACGCGTTTCAATACCTGCTTGCAAAGTATATTTCCATTGATACGGTTAATTATGATTTGAATTTATACTACTGGGAGAGAGGCTACAAGTTTTACGCTTATAACCTGGAGGTCTTTTTAGCGCAGAAAGCTTACCTGGAAGATGCGACCGTTGACCAAAAGATAACACTTATAAATGAACTCTTTAAGAAGCAGGGAGTAAGAGACGCGGGATATGGTGATGATATCTATGAAGGTCCTGCATTTGTAATGTCGCGGATAATGTATTATGATGATTACGGGCCTCTTTTGGATGACGTGGAGCAAAATATTTTAATAAAAAATCTGGTTGAATTAGGTCATTTGCGTGTATACCTCCATGAAGAAGGACTGGAAGCCCAGTTAAGGGTATTCTCATTGGCTAATGATTATCTTAACGAACTAAAAACCAAGTAGGATGAAGAACCTGTATTTATTTTTATTATTCAGTCTCATTATTATCCGGGTTAACAGCCAGAATGTAACAAGATACACGCCGACCGGAGTGTCTGTTTATGCTGAAAGGAGCCCTGAGATTTATTCCGAGGCATATCTTTTGGCTAAAACTCTCGAGTGGCAAGACTTTATAGATGCTAATGATTGGAACGCTACAATCCTCGCTCCCTGTTCTTCTATATACAACTGCCATGGATATGCATGGCACATGTCGGATGGCGGAGATACGATCTGGATGCCAAATGATTCGGATGTTTCAAAATATTATAACGGAATCGGAGGACAGAATGCAACATATAAGAGAGTCGATAGTCCGTCTAAATACGGAAAAGTGTATTATAACGGAGCTTCTCATTCAGCGATTGTTTATCCTGATAATACAACTAAGGTTATTTCCAAATGGGGTTCTGCACCCTTAGTTTGTCATGTCCCGGAGCATGCTCCTTATGATGATTACACGCTGGAATATTATGAGCTGATAATAGACGATCAACCGTCAAGTGTTGCCAAGGGTTGTGCCGTAAATGTATCGACACTGAATATAAACAATGCATCTTATAACTGGTCGGCTCTGAATAATTACGTATGTGCAGCAGGAACCACTTTTACCGGTTCTGTTACCGGCTTGAATACAACCAATTATACCAAGGGCCAGGTAAAGGTAGAAATAGCCAGCCCATATTCCAATACCACAGTAAAAGGGATTAAAGAGTTTACTGTCACATCGGCGCCTTCAAATCCTTATATAACAGGCTCTGCACAGGTTTGTTCTTCGGGCGGTACTTATACCCTGAATAATGTTCCCCCTGGTAACACAATCACCTGGAGTCACAGCTCAAATTTAAGTACATCCACTGTTCACGCCAATCCTTGCACTTTTACTCCTACTGGAAGCGGGAACGGCTGGGTTAAAGCTACAGTTTCAACCGCCTGCAGTAGCAGTACTTTTACGATCAATCAGTTTAATGTCTGGATAGGTGCCCCGATAATCAGTTATATTTCAGGGCCGACGTATACACCCAACTACCAATGGGCAGCTTATTATGCTCAGCCTAATAACTCCCTGATGGGGGCTATTGATTATTTCTGGGCACTCAGTCCGTCTCATAACAATGTTATATATGATTATGGATGGACAGCCGATATAGCATTTTATACCTCGGACACTTATCAGCTTGTTGCACGCGCACAGAATGCATGCGGCTGGGGCAATTACGCTATTACCTATGTTGAAGTTTACGATTCAAAGCGTCTCACTATTTTCCCGAATCCGGCTAGCGGAGAAGTAACCCTGACAATAGAAACGTCAGATGGAGAAGAGCTTCCCGTTTCGGGATGGGACCTTGAAATTTATGCTCCTAACACGATGCTTAAAGAGAAAAAGACGAAGCTTAAAGACAATAAAACAAATATTAATACCTCGGATTGGCAGGAAGGTATTTACATGGTGCGTGTAAAACTCGGCGACCAGCTTTTGTCAGGAAAGCTTGTGGTGGAACGTTAGAGGGAAGGGAGCAGGCTTTGCAAACCGTAGCTTCAACGGAGGTTTGGAGCAGGGTTATAGGTTTTGGTTCTTGTTAACAGTTAGTCATTCGTGATCAAAATAACTTATTTTTCCCATGTTGTTAACCGTTTTTTCGGTCAACGTATTTCAAGCATCGACAGTTCGACAATCTTGAGGGGCGGTGGGCAGTGAAATATTAATCGGTTTTAGTCGTTTGTCAATAAATCCCTTATTCAGATATGCGTTCACGTTCATTCATCATAGCGGCAATTTTTTGCCTGAGTGTTGGAATTCAGCAGGCCAGACCGCAGGAAATTCCACGGCCCTTTCTTGAATTCACAGATCACCCCTGGGTTGATTCGGTATTCAAATCGCTTACGCCCGAAGAAAGGATAGGTCAGCTCATATGGATTGAGGCCGGAGCTGAAAATGATATCAGGCAGACCATCAGGCTGAGTGATATTGTCAGGAAAAAAACCGCGGGTGGTATCATATTCCCTCATAGTGAGCCCCAAAAGCTTGCGGAAATGGTGAATTATTTCCAGTCAGTAAGTCAGATACCTCTTTTTATAATACAGAAAAGCGACAGCAAGCCCCTGCCTGACCCCAGCGGTGTTGTAAGCTATCCCTCATGGATCGCGCTCGACGCGATTCACAATGACGATCTGATCAGGAAAATGGGAAAAACCATAGCAGATCAGTTAAAAAGGACCGGTGTACATATACTGCTTAATCGCGCGGGTAATCCTTCAGGGAATGAGCTTATCCATCGCGGGAGTCTTCTGGAAAACGGAATTATCAGCGTTGAAAGAGAATTTCCGCTGAGCTTTCAGGCCGGATCATACATACCTGTTTCATCCGGCAGTCCTGAAAGCGCTGTCAGGGAGATATCGCAAAAAATAAGAAAAGGCATCATATCCCAGAAGGACATTGATGCTCAATGCCGCAGGATACTTTCTGCCAAATACTGGGCAGGACTGGCTCATATTTCAGCGCTGGAAACAGGCAGCCTTCGTGAAGGTCTGTCAGGGCCGGCTACCGAAGCGCTCCTTAGCGATCTGTATTCGAATGCCCTTACTGTGGTCAGGAACGACCGCAATACAATACCTGTTACGGGACTCGATAAAGCCAGGGCCGCATTTGTGGTTTTCAACCGCGATTCAAGCACTGTCTTCCAGCAAAGGCTGCAGGATTATCTTCCTGCCGACCTGTACTTCGTTGACCCTTCCGGCGGAAGTCAGGTAGAGGAGACAGCAGAAAAGCTCAGTAATTACAACCTGGTGATAGGAGGAATTTTTGACAGGACCGACTCTTCGGCAATTGAAGCCGACAGCAGGGAGATTTCCATGCTTTTCGGAAAACTCGACGGGGATACAAGAAAGATCATTGTCTGTTTCGGCAATCCATTTCTGCACGGCAGGCAGGCGCTTTTCAGCAATGCCGACGGCATAGTGCTTGCCTACGAAGACAATCACTACACCCAGGATCTGTCGGCTCAGCTTATTTTAGGAGCCATTGGTGCAAAGGGGACTCTTCATTCGGCAATACCTTCACTCTGGCCGGCAGGATCAGGAATAATTACAAAGGGTAACATCAGGATCGGATACGCTTTTCCCGAGAATGCCGGTTTGTCATCTCGGCTCAACGACAGGATAGATTTCATTGTAAGGTCGGGCCTTATGGCTGGCGCCTATCCCGGATGCGAGGTTATGATAGCCAGGAAGGGAATTGTGGTTTTCCATAAAACCTACGGCTATCACACCTACGATCACAGGATCCCGGTATGGAAGTCAGACCTCTTCGATCTTGCCTCAGTCACAAAGATTTCATCCACCCTGGGCGGCCTGATGCTCCTTGATTCGGAAGGCAAATTCTCGGTGGAAAACAGGCTTGGCGACTATCTGCCCTATTTCAGGAACAGCAACAAGGGGAAACTGCTTATGAAGGACCTGCTGACGCATCAGGCCGGATTGAAAGACTGGATCCCGTTCTGGAAGGAAACTGTCAGGAGTGATTCCTCATTCAGGAGGAAAACATTCACATGCGCAGAGTCGGATGACTTCCCGATAAAGGTTGCTGACGACCTTTACATCCACAAAAATTACAGGAACAAAATAATGAATGAGATAAGAAAGAGCCCGCTCGGACCCAAAAAGTACGTTTATTCGGATCTGACATTCATTATTTCGACAGGGATCATTGACAGGCTGAGCGGTGAAGAATGGGTTGAATACGTTACAAGGAATCTGTATCACAAACTGGGAGCCTATGACATCTGTTTCAATCCCTACCTGAAATACCCTCTCCACAGGATAGTTCCCACGGAATACGATTCACTTTTCCGCCGTCAGTTGCTGCATGGTACCGTTCATGATGAAGGTGCTGCCATGCTTGGGGGTATATCGGGACATGCCGGATTGTTTGCCACAGCCAACGACCTGATGAAGCTTATGGAAATGTACCGCAGGATGGGTGAGTACGGCGGAGAACAGTTAATCAGCAGGGATGTGATGGAGCGATATACCAGGGTGCAGTTCCCTGAAAACAACAACCGCAGGGGACTGGGCTTCGACAAACCCCTTCTCAACAACAACGAGCTAAGCGATTCGGAGGTCTATCCGGCAAAGGACGCCGCTCCTGAAAGCTTCGGTCATTCCGGTTACACCGGCACTTTTGTATGGATGGATCCCGTGAATGAGATCAGCTATATATTCTTTTCAAACAGGGTACATCCGACAAGGAACAACAACAAGCTGTCGGAGATGAATATCAGGTCACAGATACTGCAGGCCGTGTATGATTCGATAATCAAATGACAAACCTGCAGTCAGACCGGCTGCTATTCTATATTCAGTCCGCTTAGCTTCAGCTTAGGACTTCCTTTAAGATCATCATTGTAACAGAAACCTTTGATGGTCCTCTTCTCTCCCGGTAATAGCGAGAAATAGTTATCATCCAGGTAAACCGGGGCAATGAAATGTCCCGATTCAGAATCAAGGATCATAAGTTCGACAGACAGGGCAAGGTGTTCCGACGGGTTTTCCACCTCCGCGATCAGCTCGGTTTTATCCTCAAGTGTTGTGGATTTAAGATCAGATACAAGCTTCACATACGGTAAACTGTTTATCTGCCGGAGATCCTGATGCTTTTTCGTCGGTGTATAATACCATCGGGTACGGTCCCAGTCAGGTTCGTCTTTCACGGTAGAAAGCAGGTACTGATTTATTGCAAGGGGCTCGTTGCCGTCTGAAGTAATCCTGAGGTCGAGAAGATATGTTTTGGAGAG
>JAXDBC010000020.1:0-13040 GCA_034679225.1 Bacteroidales bacterium
GAAAACCTGTTTGTTCCCGCGTAGCTGAGGAGGTGAGCCCCGAGGCGCAGCTCCGCTTTCTTCACGGGGCGGTACACCAGTTCGGGCTGAATGAACCAGCCGATAAGAGTATAGCCTTCTGTTACCGGATTTGAGTACTCGTTGTTTCGGACAAAGCTGATACTTCTGAAATTAAGCAACATATCGCCTTCCGTCACAGTTCCGGGATTGTTTTCCCGGGCCGCTAAGTCAGTTACGGCAAGCCCAAGGATGAATGCAAATATCCATTTATAGTTCATTGTAATCTGATCAGCACGGCAAATGTAACAAAATATGGTTCATCATAATATAATATTGATTTTAATGGTATGATGCCTGCCTGCCGGCAGACAGGGAACCCGCATGACTAAAAACAATATTAATATTTGTGCATTTGAAATATGTGGGTTTCAAGTTAAAATGAAGTTAAATAGAACCGGAATAATGCTCAAGTGATATTTTTTTGCGTTCTTTGTTCCCGTTAGAAACAAAACCATAGTTATGAATTCCATATGGGGTGATTTCCGCCGGCTTAACAGGATTGCCGGCTGGGTTCTTTTTGCCATTTCAACCTCCGTATACATGATTACGCTGGAACCCACAGTGAGCTTCTGGGATTGCGGCGAATTCATTCTTTCATCGTTCAGGCTTCAGGTTGGTCATCCTCCGGGGGCTCCTCTCTTTCTCATGATAGGGCGCATCGCCTCCCTGTTTGCCCTTGGCGACACATCGAAGGTTGCATTTATGATGAATGCCCTGTCGGCTGTCAGCAGCGGTTTCGCGATCATGTTTCTTTACTGGACCATTACTCATCTTGTAAGAAAGATCTATGGTTGGACCAATGAAGCTGCCTCAGGTAACATTGCATCGATTATTGGCAGCGGAGTCATAGGTGCTCTTGCCTATACCTTTTCCGACACATTCTGGTTTTCGGCGGTTGAAGGAGAACTCTACGCCCTCTCATCCCTTGTCACAGGGCTTGTTTTCTGGGCAATGCTGAAATGGGAAGAAGAGGCTGACGATCCGCATTCGGGAAGATGGATAATCCTGATAGCCTATATAATGGGATTAGGACTTGGAATTCACAGGCTGAACCTGCTTGTGATCCCCGTCCTGTTCTTCGTCTATTATTTCCGCAGGTATGAAGTGACCAGGGGAGGGATAATCAAGACGCTTCTTCTTGCCGTTGTGGCAATTTATCTGATGGTTTTTGTAATTATACCTGGCGTGCCTAAGGTTGCCGGCTGGTTCGAGCTTTTCTTCGTGAATGTCATCGGTCTGCCCTACAACACCGGGCTTTTGTTCTTCCTTGTCATACTTGCAGCCGTTCTGGTAGCTGGCATCAGGTATTCGCAGAAATCGGGCAGGGTGGTACTCAACTATGTGATGACTATTCTCACTGTTGTTATGATAGGATATTCCTCCTATGCCATGATTATGATCAGGTCGTCGGCGAGGCCGCCCATGAACCAGAATAATCCCTCCGACATATTCTCTCTTTCCTACTATATAAACATGGAACAGTATGGAAAGACGCCCAAGCTTTACGGTCATTATTACAGCGCTCCGATTGTGGATGTAAAAAGGATAGTTTCCGGTTACAACAAGGTGGATGGGAAATATCAGCCTTATTACAGGCCTGAATACGAATACAATAAGGAGTTCATGACCATTTTCCCGAGGATGTACAGTTCGGAGGCTGATCACGAGAAAGCCTACAAATACTGGGGAAAGATCAAGGGTCGCAGGTACACCGTTAGCTCGGGATCCGAGAAGGAGGTTATTATCTGTCCGACCTTCGGAGAAAATCTCAGGTATTTTTTCAGATACCAGGTGGGTTATATGTACCTAAGGTATTTCATGTGGAATTTTGCCGGCCGGCAGAATGACTGTCAGGGCAACGGCAATCCTTTGCACGGCAACTGGATAAGCGGCATTAAATTCCTTGATGAGACCAGGCTGGGTGATATGGATGCTCTTCCTTCCGATCTTAAGGACAATAAAGGCAGGAATGTATATTTCATGCTTCCGCTGCTTCTTGGTATTGCAGGCGCTGTATGGCAATACAGGAGGGAAAGGAAGGATTTCTGGCTTGTACTGGCATTTTTCATAATGACCGGAGTGGCCATTATCTTCTATCTGAACCAGTATCCCAATCAGCCCAGGGAGCGTGACTATGCATACGCGGGATCGTTTTACGCCTTTTCTATCTGGATAGGCCTTGGATTCATGTTTGTTCACGAGTATGTCAAACAGCTGGCCGGCAAGAGGCTTTCCTCCATCCTCACATTCGTTGTACTTTTTTGTGCTGTTCCTCTTCTCATGGCTGTTCAGAACTGGGACGACCATGACCGTTCTGGCCGGTTCACAGCCCGCGACATTGGAGCGAACTATCTGCTTTCATGCGCCCCCAACAGCATTCTCTTTACCTTTGGCGACAATGATTCCTTCCCTGTCTGGTATATTCAGGATGTTGAACAGGTGAGGCCTGATGTCCGTGTAGCCAATCTCAGCTATTTCCAGGCGGGATGGTATATAGACATGATGAGGCAGAAGGCTTTCGAGTCTGATCCGATGCCAATGACACTGGCACGCGAGAAATATCTTGACGGAGTGAGGGATCAGCTTCCTGTCAGTAACAGGATCGACAAGCCTGTCGAAATTGAGCAGATAGTGGAATTTGCCGGGCAGGAAGACAGGAAATACAAGATTGATGTCAGCGGCAGGGGTGATTATATGAATTATCTGCCTTCAAGGAAGTTCGCGATAAAAGTCGATTCTGCCAAAGTTGTTTCGAACGGTACAGTAAAGGAATACTTCGCCGACAGGATTGTCTCACCCATGATATGGGAGTACACTGACGATTATGCCTTCAAGGGCGATCTTGCCATGATGGATCTTTTTGCCACTTCGCGGTGGGATCGGCCTGTTTACATATCCACAACTGTTCCCTCGAGCCAGTACAAAGGGCTCGACAAGTATTTCGTTCAGGAAGGGATAACCTATCGTGTCGTTCCCATCACCACCGATGAGCCTGAAGACGGCGAATTCGGAATGATCGATCCCCTGGTCATGTACGACAACATGATGAACAAGTACAAGTGGGGTAATTCCGATGATCCGGGTGTCTATCTTGACGAGACCAACAAGAGGATGTTCAGCAATTACAGACGGATTTTCGGCAGCCTGGGCAAGTCACTTCTGGCGGCCGGCGATACTGCCAGGGCTGTTAATGCTGCAAGGAAGGGACTCGAAATTGTTCCTGCCGAAAAGCTGCCCTATGATTATTTTACAATTGCCCTTGGCGAAGTGTTTCTCAGGGCAGGCCAGACTGAAGAGGGTAACAGGATAATCGGGGAAGCGCTTAGATACGCGAAGGAGTACCTCGACTATGCAGTTGCCATGGATCCGTCGAGACAATTCGGAATGGATTATCCGATAGGAATCAACATGCAGACTCTGCTCGACATCAATAATATGGCCATCGACCTTAAGATGGAGGAACTTGAAGCTTCGGTGACATCAGATATAAACATGTACTACAGTATTTTGTATTCGGGAAGATAAAATCCGATGAGGCTAAGCAGACCTTTCTTTCTTCTGAAGCTGATTTATCCCGGTGCTGTTTTCAGGATCAGAACAGAAGAAAAACTGTTGTGCCTTACCTTTGACGATGGTCCGGATCCCGAAACCACTCCGGCCGTGCTTGATATCCTTTCGGCTCATGATGTGAAAGCCGTTTTCTTCTGCCTGGGCCATAAGGCCGAAATCCATCATGAACTTGTATCACGGATAAGATCTGAAGGTCACATTACCGGCAATCACGGATACCGTCACCTCGACGGCTGGAAGACCAATACTCAGGTTTATGTCAGGAATTTTGAAAGAGGTGCTTTCTTTACCTCCGGGTTACTGCTTCGTCCGCCCTACGGACGGATAAGGCCACGGCAGTTCAGAGAGCTTGCCCGAACTTACAGGATTGTTTTCTGGGACCTTATGTCCTGGGACTTTGACGGCAGGCTAAAAGGTGCAAAAGTGCTTGAGATCCTGAAGAGGAAAATCAGGCCGGGATCGGTGATCGTTCTGCACGATAAGGCCTCATCGTCAGTTCTCTCATTCCTGGATGAATTTATCAGCCATGCACTCACGGAAGGCTACAGCTTCACTTCAGAGCTTGTTCAGGACAAATAGACCCCTGTCCGGTTTTATTTTTTGTGACTAAATGCTACATTTGAACAACCATTAATTATTGTCGGATGAACATTCTTATTCTGGGTTCGGGGGGCAGGGAGCATGCCATTGCCTGGAAACTTTCCCAAAGCAGGAAGGTAAGCAGGATATTCATAGCGCCGGGTAATGCCGGCACTCATGCTATCGGGACAAATCTCAGGATTGACACCGAAGACTTTGATGCAGTGAAGACAGCAGTCATTGCCCATGAGATAGGGATGGTGGTTGTGGGTCCGGAAGCGCCGCTTGTAGCCGGAATCCATGATTACTTTCTGAAGGATGATTACCTGGTTGAGATCCCGGTTATTGGTCCGCTAAAGTCGGGAGCCCGCCTCGAGGGCAGCAAGGATTTTGCAAAGGCCTTCCTTGTAAGGCATAAGATACCGACGGCAGCATACAGGACCTTCGACAGGAACAATGCAGTTGAGGCAGGGGCCTTTCTCAAGACCTTCAGGCCGCCCTATGTGATCAAGGCCGATGGTCTTGCCGCCGGGAAGGGTGTTATCATCTGCAAAACCTTTGATGAGGCAATTGAGGAAGTTAATGCAATAATAAACGGGAAATTCGGTGATGCCGGGGAAAAGGTTGTGATAGAGCAATTCCTGCAAGGTATAGAGTTATCGGTTTTCATTATCACCGACGGCAGGTCGTGGAAGCTTCTGCCCGAAGCAAAGGATTACAAGAAAGTGGGAGAGGGGGATACAGGCCTTAACACCGGAGGAATGGGAGCTGTATCGCCTGTTCCTTTTGCAGGAAAGGATTTCATGGAGAAGGTCAGGACAAGGATAATAGTTCCGACGGTAAAAGGCCTGCGAGAGGAAAACATTGATTACAAGGGATTCATCTTCTTCGGATTAATGAACGTGAATGGTGATCCTTATGTAATTGAATACAATGCCCGCCTGGGTGATCCGGAAAGTGAAGTGGTGATACCCAGGATAAAGTCGGATCTTTATGAGCTTTTGGAAGGAGTGGCAAAGGGTGATCTGGAAAGAAGGTCACTGGAAATTGATGAGAACTGTGTTGCAACGGTTATGATGGTTTCCGGCGGTTACCCCGGGTCATATGAAAAAGGGTTTGAGATACTAGGCCTGGAGGGAAGGGACGACTGTATGATCTTTCATTCCGGTACAAAATTTTCTGACGACAGGGTACTTACTTCAGGTGGACGGGTGATTGCAGTCAGCTGCCGCGGAGAGACCATGAAGGATGCTCTTGAAGCTTCATACAGAAATGCCGGATCAATCTCGTTCAGGAATATGTATTACAGGAAGGATATTGGATTTGACCTTTGATATTTATGCTTCTAAAGAAATTCAGGCAATCGGGTCCCGATGTGATGATCCTTACAGTGATCATTCTTATTCTTACCTGGCTCGGCACCTTTTTGCATCCGCGGCTGCCTTCAGTACAGGGATTTGATGTAATGCCCATGCCTTTGTTCAGTCTGCTGTTGTCAGTCAGCAGTTTCAGCGCCTTTTTCAGTGTGTTCGTAGCATTTCTTCTGGTTCTTCTTATAGCCTATCTGCTTGTCAATTTCAACACCAGCGCTTTCTTTATAAGCGAGCGGACATTCCTTCCAGCAGTCGTTTTTATTCTGCTGGCTGCACTTTTCCCCGAGTATCAGCTGCTAAATCCGGTCCTTCCGGCAGCAGTGTTTCTCATTCTGGCTATCAGGACAATTGTGGAGTCGTATAAAGTTCATGGCACGGCATACTCATTTTTCGACGCCGGAGTACTGATCGGCATCGGAAGTCTGTTCTATGCGCCGCTGATCTGGATGGGATTGATCCTTTTTACGGGAATCTTAATTCTCAGGACAGTAAATTTCAAAGAGATAATCATTTCGATTTTCGGGCTTGCCACACCGCTTTTCATTGTGTACGGCATTCTGTATGTGGCAGGGAAAAACATGCAGGATCAGCTTTCGGCGGTTTCCTGGAATCTGTTCGGCAGGGAGGCCGGCTATGCTGTAAGCGGGACAAAACTGGCTTTGATTATCACGGCGGGAGTTTTGATTCTGATCGCTGCTGTTCACTTATTGCAGGTGCTGAATATGAAGAAAGTCAAATCGAGGAAAACCTTTAATTTACTTATGTGGACTTTTTTTATCACTCTTGGTGTAATGCTTTTCTTCGGTTCCGTATCAGCTGAGATTCACTTCTTGTTAATAATTCCTCCCTGTTATATCATTACTCACTATTTCGTTTTTTCGAGGGCAAGGCGTATTCCCGGTATTATGATGACTGTCCTTTTCCTGATTGCTGCTGCTGCTCAGATTCTCCATCTGATCGCCTAGACTATGGTATCATTGATACAATGCCCACGCCCGATCCGGAATGCCCTTCGGTGAAGTCGAACCACACCTGATAAACTCCGCTCTTGTTACAGAGCAGGTCGATGTATGGATAAACGGTTCCCGTATTGTTGTCAACCGACGAGACCACATTCTTGCTGGCATCATCTTTTATACTCAGGATCAGCTGACCTTTTGAGTTATCGGAAGTACACAGTGTGAAGCGGTATTTTGTATTCTTCCACAACGACAGGTTGGCTTTGTATCTGAATATCATCGCTGTCGAACCTTCTCCCAGCTGTACCCTGAAGTCCTTCAGATATTTTGCATCCGGTCCGGTGCAGTTAAGGCATTTGCTCACAAGCGGATCGTTGGATGCCTGCGGGAAAAGAATTGAGAAAGCAGGCAGCATCAGCAGTAATACAAGGCAGTATCTTTTCATTCGTATTTGATTTTGTTAATTTTTTTGCCTGTCTGCCGTCATACAGGATTATGCCGGCAAGAGCTATTTATTCATAATCAGTGCATTTCTTATTTTTTCAGTAATCCCGATAATGGCTTCGAGCTGTTCATCGGTCATTTCGACTTTGCTTGTCTCGGTTTGTTTTATGATCAGTCCTCCGTCCTTTTCAGTGCTGACCGGTTCACCTTCGGAAAATGATATTTCAACATCGTCGTATTTATCAGAGATTTCCTTCAGTTTGCTGCATAGTCCGGCATACTGTCTGTCGAGATTGCAGTAGGGTTCCATCATCCTGATAAGGTCGTGAAGGAAATATTTCTGTTCACCGATACGGTCTCTCAACAGATCGTCGGGATACTGTTTTATTACCTGTGTGGCAAGGTACTGTGCTTCGATCCAGGCGCCGGTGATTATCAGTGCCGACAACTGGCCGCGGTTGTTACCGGTCAGATATCTGTCGATCTTGTTGTAGGAGTCGACCGAGAGGAAAAGCAGTGAATCGAGATTTGATTTGCTCAGAGAAAGTCTCTTGATTGTCTCAAAGTCGAAAAACTGCCCCACGTTGATACCTTCGGCAAGCTTTTTTAT
Organism: Bacteroidales bacterium; assembly: GCA_034679225.1. Classification (GTDB taxonomy): domain Bacteria; phylum Bacteroidota; class Bacteroidia; order Bacteroidales; family VadinHA17; genus LD21. Next base: position 7,596 of record JAXDBC010000020.1, read on the forward strand.
TGACGCGAGGACCTCGATAGAGTTCCCCGTCTTTTCGTAGATATTGAGGTAGCCAAGGTTGGCTCCCAGGATACCCATCGCGAGGGCCTTGTCGAAACTTGATACCTGATTGGTGGCCTCCAGCGACGACGCCAGGTATCCCCGCGAGAAGGGTATACCCCTGACCAGCAGCAGATTGGCAATTTCAACTGGTGAGGAGAATCCGACGGAGAAATCCGGACTGGAATCATCAGATGATACAATGGCTTCATTCATTGTTTCAGAACCTGCAAGTCTGAATTCATCAGTTTTTTTCGTGCCGTTCCGGCATGCAGAAAATACCATAACAAACGCGATGGCCAGAATAAATACTCTTCCTTTCATTAAGGATAATCTATTGGTTATTACAAAAATATAAAAAAACACATTTGCCAGTCATTTCAATCTTTTTTTACATTCCTGAATCTGGCAATTAATTTAACAGTAAGCGATAAAAGGTCGAAATACAGGATCAGATAAAGTATAAATAAGTTGATAAACAGCAGTGTAACATTGAATGCATAAGTATCTGCCCTCATACCAAATATAATCTTTGAAAGTGCGAAAAAATGTGCTCTGAACTTCAGGAATCCCTCCGCGGGCGGATCGGGATAAACAAGATCGGTGTTCTGTATAAGGGAGTTTTTGAATTTAATAATCTTATCGGGATCGTAATACCTGGTTACAATCTCTTCAAGCTTGTAGTTATGATAGTCTTTTTCAAGTGCTTTAAGTCTTTCCCTGTTAAGGCTCACAAACTCATCCTTTATCCTTTCGGCTTCAATGATCTGTTTATTGAATAAGGAGTTGAGATTATCGAAATTACCTTCAGTCGCCGGGGAGTGAAATATCCGCTGGAGTTTACAAGTTCATAAATACGGATAAGTACGATTATCTTCTGGCGCTTGTTTAGAGTCCGGTTGATCTGCCTGCAGATGTTGAGGATCTTTACGGAATCCTGAACCGAAGGGTATTCATTGTCTTGTATCTCCTCACCATGTTCCGGAAATCCGATATTCGTCAAACAAGAGGAGGTATTTGATCATCAGGTTGAAGCTCATCTGTTTTTCGGGGAAACTAGCGACATAGTCACGCTCCTTCTCACGAAGTTTGCCGTCCTGTCATACGATAAGGTCCAATAACTCCATTAATGCCTTCAGGATCTCCTCGCTCATGTCTCAACCCTAAACAGCTAACTCCTTTTAGCCTGTCTGACGAACTTCCTTTGTATCCAGCCGGGAACAATTGAAGCACCGATGATCAGGTACGGATAATAACTTATAATTCTCCATATTATCGCGATAGCGAGGGCAAGGCTTCCCACGATTGCAGGGTCTGCCTCTATGGCGTCGGATATGAATCTTCCGAGAATCAGTTCGGCAAATCCGCTGCCTCCGGGAGTGGGACTTATTATCATCATGATCCAGGTAACCAGCTGGCGGGCGAAAATGAGCAAGTGATCTTTAACAGCAAAAAATGCAAGCAGTATGGCATTCACCACCCAATACCTCGAGGTCCACGACAGAAAAGTTGCCGTGAATGCCTTTATCCAGAACAAGAAAGGCTTCATTTTAAGCTCGTTGGAGCTCTCGACAATATCGTCGCCGGCTTTTACTGCTGCTTTGTGCCACCTTTTCAAAAAGGGAAGCCTGAAGAACCAGATAATGATTTTTCTAATCTTTTCCGGGTCAACGAACAGTCCGTAGCCGACCAGGATAACCCAGGCCAGTATTATGACATATCCTATAACAGCCACAACTACAAGGTTGTTGAGGAGGGCTATTCCGGTTCCATGAAGCGATGTTGTAAAAAGCACATCGCCCCCGACAACAAGCAGGATAAGCGGGAACATTATTACAAAATAGAGCTCATCAAGAAATGAAGTGGCTAGGACAATGGAGGTGCTTCTTCCAACCGATATTCCCTCCTTGTGTATGAAGACAACCGCGACGGCCGTTCCCCCCACAGTGGAAGGAGTAATGGCCGAAGTGAATTCCCAAAGCATAATAACCCTGAATGCCTGTATCCATGTGAGATCTTTCTCCGAAAGTATCCTGATGCGGATCATGTAACCGAGATCCCTTCCAACCATGCACATCCAGGCAACAAAAAGCCAGAAGACGGAATTCCAGGTGAACCTGATGTGGCTCATGGCGTCATTGTCGATCTCCCTGACAATAAACCATCCGACAACCGCGAGTCCAATTATAACCGGCAAAACGATTCTTGCCGGCTTCAATCCGCTAACAAGTTTGTATTGTCGGTCCTGGGACATTTGCTCTTTTTTTCAAGCGCCAAATATCATATTTTTTATTTAAATATAATGCTTTTCAATACCCTTGTCCCGAAAAAGGAACTTACCTCAGCAGGATATGCCTGTTCAGTACAAATGATTTTTATAGCGTGCGAATATACTTTTACTTAGGCCAGAGATCAGGAAACGGGCTGACCGCTAATGTTCTAGTTCCAACTGACCGTTTCATCTGAAGCGGTTAAAACCCCGGAAAGGAAATCCTGAAACCGGGATCTGTCAGTTTTCTTCCCGTTTTTCCACGACAATTGTGCAGTCTGTTACCAGTGCCGCGATGGCCCCGACAGCAGCGAAAACCGGTGCAAGAAGAATCCCCACGGCCCCGATAGTCAGAGGGAACTCAATAATTGGGACATCCTTCTCATTCCTGATGATGATTTTTCTGGCATTTCCTTCCCTGATTATCTCCTTTACTTTTTCCAGCAGTTCTTCACCCTTGACCTTGAAAAACTCCTCGTTTGTTTTTTTCTTTTCTGTCATAGTTTTATGATGATTAAGTTGCAGGCTGCATATATGTTTTAAAGTGCTGTGGAAACTAATCCTTAGGTGTTCCGACTATCGGAGCCACATCATACTTGGCCGTGCGGTCGTCTTTGATAACTCCCGACCAGTTGAGGCCGAAGGCAAAGTCGTAGCTGTTGCCGTCGCTGTCGGTATGGCATTTCATGTCTCTGGGTACATCTTCGAACTGTGCTTCCACAGTCTCCATGCTGGCGGGCATCTGGAGAGGAAGAAGCCCTGATGGTTCTGTTTTGCCTGCAATGATTTCCAGGAATGCCCTGTCGGGAAGATAAGCCGATCTGTCGCCGCCGAATCCCACGAGGATAGCATCGGCCTTACTTTCGAATTCGCTGAACACCATTGGATTCGATGCATTCACGGCTACGATTGTCTTTTCGGCTGCTGCCGCGACTTGAAGTACAAGATCCAGGTCACGTTCGTTTCTGATAATCGCCGTTTTACCAAAGTACGAGCGGTTCTCCTTCACTTTACTTTTCAGATCACCGTAACCATCGGGCGATGGTTCAATAACCTCGATCATGTCGCCACCGAGGGATTCCTTGCGAACGAACTCCGAATTGGCAGTGTAGGGGCGGTATTGAAGTGAAATGGGCAGATATGTATATTTCTGACCGTCGGTGGTAATACCTCCGAATCCCATGTAAGTCGGATTGCCATTCTGCGGGCTGGTTATCCTGACCAGTGCAAAGTCGCATTTGGCTATTTCCGCTGCAGAAGCACGAATGATGTCATTCGGCGATACTGTCGGATTTCCCTTGTCATCCCTGGGACCGGTAAGTTTCTTTGCCAGAGCATCGGTCAGCACGTTGAAATACTCCCCTGCAATACCGGTATCGAATGCCGGTTTGGCTGATGCCGGGGCGGCGCCGCGTCCTGTTGTGGCTGCCGAATACACCAGCGGGATATACACGGTGGGTTTTTCTTCACCTTCCGGTGCCTTGCGAATTATGCCTCCGCTGTTCTTGAGCATCACAACGGATTTAAGCATTGCCCTGTATCCGGCTTCATTGTGTTCCGGGTTGTTGGGAATGGTTTCAGCCATTTCGATACTGAGATAGGGATTGTCGACAATACCAATGTTGAAATGGGTTCTCAGTATTCTCTCGGTCGACTTGTTCATAATTTCCATCATGCCTTCTTCACCGTGTTTTGCCACTCCCAGCCTATAGGCTTCCATGGCCAGGTCCACGCTTTCCGCGGGGTTGCGGCCTTCACCGCCGTATGCATCACAACCGGCTTCCAGGATAGCGAGCATGCATTCCGCGGGTGTCAGATGTTCCATTCCGAAGTTCTTTCCGGTGATGATGCTGAAGTCGGTGAGTATATAGCCGTCCCATCCATACATTTCCCTCAGCACCCTGTTGATCTTGTAAGGGCTGTAGCTTGTTGCCACGCGTTCTCCGCCAACCGGAGAGCCGTCAGCTTCAATTCCGACGGAGAAGTTTGTCATGGCGGCACTTACTTTTCCGGTCTTGCCCGGCAGTTCCATGCAGGCGGCAAAAGGAAGCACATGAGTCCAGAACTGACCGCCCGGGAATACGTTGTAAGCTCCGTCGCGGGTATGAGATTCCCGGCCTCCTTCCCCCGCGCCGTCTCCCGGGAAGTGCTTCATCTGGTTGTTCACGCTGTGTATTCCCCATCCCAGATCATTCCCTTCGTCGTCGTATGTTGATTGCCACGCGTTGATCATTGCCCTTGCCATATCCATTGACAGCGCGGGGTCCTCGCCGAAAGTACCGGAGATGCGTTTCCAGCGGGGTTCCGTTGCCAGGTCCATTTGTGTGGCGACCTGCATAGAGATCCCCATGGCCCGCCATTCCTCCGACATCAGTCTTCCGTATTCCGCTCCCACTTCGGGATCGAAAGTTGCAGCCATTGCAAGGTTGCTTGGCCATTCGGATACATCCCCCGATCGCGGGTCAGCTATCCAGACCGCGGGTATGCAGACAATACTTTCGAGGCTCTCTATATATTCCTGAACCATGTTATTCCATAAGGCCTTCACTTTTCCGGACACATTGGCGCCCGGAGCCCTCAACTGCCTGTAGCCAAAGTTAAGAGCATTCTTCATTGCATCATCAAGTGCATCGGGATTGACGCTTCCCACTCCGAAGGGGTTCATCTTCATTCCCATCATCTGCTCAACCGGAATTTCGCTGACCATGGCAGCTGCTCTCCGGTCGGAATCAACCCGCCAGTCTTCAAATAAATCAAGTTTATTATTTCTGTTGAGGTCCTTGAAGGCATATCCGTCCACCTGTATCAGTTTAAGTCCGGAGTTTTTTGAATATCCGAGAGTGGCGCCGTTTTCATTCGTCACCATTATCCAGCCGTCAGGGCTTGTTGATTCCGTCCACTTTACCTTACCCGATCCCAGAGGTCTGGGTTCCCTTGGATAGTCTTTTGAATTACAGGAACTGATAAATAAAAACAAAGCAATGATTCCTGCCATAATTGCCGGAGTTAGAAAAGTCCTCCCTGTCGGAGTCCCGGGTTTTGAAAAGTTCATAGTTATGTCTCCTTCCGTTTATGTTGTTTTAAATTGTTGTTGTCCTGAACCTTCGCTTATTTTTGGCCCTTGTGTTTTTTGAGAT
>JAXDBC010000021.1:0-3707 GCA_034679225.1 Bacteroidales bacterium
ACTTTCCACTTTCATTTGTTTGTTTAAATTTGCTTCTATGTTACAAACTTCCAGATGCAGGCGGAAAACAATCTTCTGAAAAAGCGGGTCAATCTGTTCGACGGGATTTCAATGGTAGCCGGGGCCATGATAGGTTCCGGGATTTTCATAACAAGCGCCGATATAGCGAGGACCGTGGGCTCTCCCGGCTGGCTCATGGTTGTGTGGCTGATAACCGGTATCATTACGGTAATTGGTGCGATAAGCTACGGCGAACTGGCCTCGATGATGCCTGATGTGGGAGGACAGTATGTTTATCTGCGCGAAGCTTATCATCCCCTTATAGGATTTCTTTTCGGCTGGACCACTTTTCTTGTTATACAGTGCGGCTCCATTGCCGCCGTTGCCGTCGCTTTCGCCAAGTTCAGCGGCGTGCTTTTCCCGTGGATCTCCGAAAAAAACATACTGCTGGAGGCCGGATTTCTGAAAATCAGCTCGACCATGCTTGTAGCAATTCTGTCGATTGCATTTCTTACCTGGCTCAACACACGCGGGATTGTTACAGGAAAGACTGTTGTTAATATTTTCACATCGACCAAGATACTTGCTCTTGCAGGTTTTATACTGGTAGTGTTTTTCTCAATGAGGGGAATCGAGTCATGGGAGATCAACAAAGCTGTTTTCTGGGATGCCTCAAAAATCGGAGCGGATAACCAGGCAACACCCATTGCCGGCTTTGCCCTGGTGACAGCTATCGCTACAGCCCTGGTGGGATCCCTTTTCTCTTCCGATGCATGGTACAATGTAACCTATATCTCGGGTGAAGTTATCAATCCCAAAAGGACAGTTCCTCTCAGCCTGATATTGGGAACCCTTATTGTCTCAGTTATCTATCTGTTTACCAACTGGGTTTATATCAGGGTGCTTCCTATTTCAGGAACTCCCGACGGTATAGATGTGGCCGCGAGGGGTATACAGTTCGCGACTGATGACAGGGTGGCAACTTCGGCCATGAGCATTGTTTTCGGTGACTATGCAGCCATTATTATGGCAGTATTTGTAATGATAAGCACTTTCGGCTGCAACCATGGTCTTATACTTGCAGGTCCGAGGGTATATTACGCCATGGCAAAAGACGGTCTGTTTTTCGAAAGAGTGGCCAGGATCAACAAAAATGGAGTTCCCGGTTTTGCAATCATCATCCAGGGTGTCTGGGCTATATTGCTCTGTTTATCCGGAACATACAGCGATCTGCTCGACTATGTCATCTTTGCCGTCCTCCTCTTTTTTGCACTTACTATTTTTGCTCTCTTTCTTCTAAGGATCAAAAAACCTGACATTCCCCGTCCCTACAAGGCCTGGGGATATCCGCTGATTCCGGCTTTATATATTCTCACAACCACTTTCATCATGGTGATACTGCTTATATACAAGCCGGGTTATACCTTTCCGGGACTGATCATAGTGTTGCTGGGTATCCCGGTTTATTACCTGTGGAGGAGATTTTCATAATCCGATGTTTCCCGAAGAGTTCATAAAAAGAATTTCAACCCAGAAATACCTTGACACCGATGGTTTGCTCGGAGCTCTCAGGGAAGCATCGCCGGTCAGCATTAGAATAAATAAACTGAAGTGGGATAGTGAGCCTGAAAACGCGGAAGCCGTTCCCTGGTGCAGCTCGGCTTACTATCTGGCTTCCAGACCTTCCTTCACCCTCGATCCTCTGTACCACGCTGGCTGTTATTATCCTCAGGAAGCCTCCGGGATGTTTATCGAACAAGTGATCAAGCAGTTGGTTGACACATCTGGCTACCTGAAAGTTCTCGATCTTTGCGGAGCGCCCGGCGGTAAAAGCGCCCATATTTCATCGCTGATCGGAAGAGAAAGTCTGCTGGTATCGAATGAAGTGATAAGGCAAAGATCCGCGATACTTGCTGAAAACATTACAAGGTGGGGAGTATCCAATACAGTGGTCACCAGGAATGATCCCTCTGTATTCAGCCGCCTGCCCGGGTTTTTCGACCTGATTCTCGTTGATGCACCCTGTTCCGGCGAGGGTATGTTCAGGGACAGGATAGCGGTTGACGAGTGGTCGCCCGGCAACACCCTGCTCTGCGCGGAAAGGCAGAGGAGAATCCTGGCTGATGTCTGGCCGGCACTTAAAACAGGAGGGATACTGATTTACAGCACCTGCACATTCAATCCGGGGGAGAATGAAGAAAACGTTCTTTGGCTGACAGGGCAAGAGGAAGCAGAATCAATAAGTCTCGATATTTCGGGTTTTGATGGGATAACCGCCATATCGTCGGGAGGAATTCAAGCCTACGGATTTCATCCAGGGAAGATAAAAGGGGAAGGATTGTTTATCTCGGTTCTCAGGAAAACCGGAAAGGCAGATGGCAGGATCAATGCCGCCGGAAAGCGGTACCGGGATGAAATCAGGCGTCCGGACCGCGGGATTGCAGAAAGATGGTCCGGTTTCAATACTGAGAATCTGCTAAGGAGAGGGGAGGATATTTATTTTTTCCCCGGGCGGCCGTCGGATTTTTCCCTTGTCGATTCGTACCTGACTGTTATATTGCCGGGAACTCGAATATGTTCGGCCAGAAGGAAGGGTTATATCCCTGCTCATGAGCTTGCTCTTTCAGCAGGATTAAAGGCAGGATCATTTCCTTCAGCCGATCTCGACCTGAAACAGGCGCTGGTATGGTTAAGAAAGGAAATACCTGAAGGAATAGAAGCGCCCGCGGGCTGGTTTACCGCGTCATTCAGGGGTGTAAGGCTGGGATTCGGAAATAACATAGGAAACCGTGTAAACAATTATTACCCGGTGATGCAAAGGATTAGGATGAGTATCCCGGACGCCCCGGAGAAGCTCATAATAAAATGGGCAGACAATTAAATTCAGTTTTATGGAAGCAAGGGAGCGTGAATTTCAGATTTTCGCGAAGCCGGTCGGAGCGCTGTGCAACCTGCGTTGCGGCTATTGCTATTACATTGGTAAGCAGTCAATTCATGGCGACGCCAGACCGCTTCTGATGAGCGATGAGATTCTTGAAAAATATATTGTTCAGCACATCGAAGCCACGACCGATGATATCATATTCTTTTCCTGGCATGGAGGAGAACCGCTTCTGGCGGGGATTGATTTCTTCAGGAAAGCCGTCAGTCTGCAGGAAAAGTACAAACCCGCGGGACAGGAGATAATCAATGGAATTCAGACCAACGCTACGCTTATAGACTGGGACTGGGCCTATTTTCTGGCACAGGAAAAATTCCTGGTCGGGATCAGCATTGATGGTCCGGGAGACCTTCACAATCAGTGCAGGAATGCTGCAGACGGGAATTCCTCTCTGCAGCAGGTATTAAAAGGTTATGATATACTGCAGCGATCGGGGATTAAACCGGAGATACTCTGTGTGGTAAGTTCCTTCAATGTAAAGTTTCCTCTCGTGGTATATGATTTCTTCAGGGAGCTTGGGGCGGAAAATATCACCTTTCTTCCCCTTGTCGAAAAAAGGCCCCGTTCAGCCTCAGGTGTCAGCAGGGCGACTGTTCCTGCCACGGAATTCGGCAGCTTTCTTATGGCGGTTTTTGATGAATGGCTTGAAAAGGATATTGGCAAAATAAAGATTCAGATTATTGAGGAGGCTGCCCGTACGGCATTTGGTCAGAAGCACACATTGTGTATTTTCAGGGAGAACTGCGGAGGAGTGCCTGTTGTTGAG
>JAXDBC010000022.1:0-23229 GCA_034679225.1 Bacteroidales bacterium
TCGCCGGTATTCCTGAAAACATCAACCGGTTTAGCCCTGTGCAAGTGATGATATTCCCACGCCAAAGGCGTTTCTACAACTTTTTCTATCCTTGATACTTTAAACTGTCTGTTCTGTTGTAAATCAAGGTCAAAAGCCCATAAAAGATTAAAATCATCCTTGAATTCAAAAGGTTCCACCAACCTGTTCTTTACAGTCTCGCTGTTGCCGGAATAATAATTCATAAGGAGTACCTGCCGCTTGTCTTTTATGGCCTTATGGAGGGCCGCTGCCTTTTCCGATTTATGGCCGGAGATATAATTCTCAATAATACTGTCCTGGTTCAGGAATGAAACAAGCTTTTTCCTAAGCATTGAAGAAACTCCGATTCCTACATCCAGAACATCTATGCACCTTGACAATAAAAACAATTCTTCTTCCGAGAAATGAAGAACATTCAACAAGACACGGGAGTCCGGCAAAGAACTGTCTATCCAATATCTCCCCTCTTTCTGCCTGAGGTCAAAGCCTGTTTCCTTCAACAGGTTACAATAGCTATAAAATGCTGTATCACTTATCTCCAGGAATTCTTTACATTCCTCTTTTGTCTTGGGATGACCGTTCGATAAGCACAGTATCAAACGAAGTACCCGGTGAGTTTTTGTATTGTCCGCCACTTGATAATAATGATTGGAAAGAAAACCATTAATTTTATTCACCCATGTCAAATGCCGGGATACAACATGCAGTACATGACTGCTCTGATGTTCCCCATAATCACAAAGTTAAAGAAGCATCTAAGAACAAACAATCCTGATTGTTTTGTAATAAAGATACAATTAATTATCCTGTAATTAATTGTATATCCGGAAGAATTTTAACGCGAGGGCAATTAACAAAAAGCCACCTCACGGGCTTTGAATCCCGGAGGTGGCTTCAAAAGAAACAAATTACTGTGAAATGATACTATTATGTCAGATCAATATCCCGGATTCTGGATAAGTTTACTGTTCTTGCTCATTTCATCACGGAGAATAGGGAAGAAATAAGCTTTATCATTCCATGACCAGTTCTCGAAGTCCTTGGGAACGATAGTTGGAACAGTAGCAGTTACCTTAGTCACGGGATCCATTTTATACGTTACGTCGGCAACCTTTATCGGTTTATATACCTCGGGGCCAATAACCCAACGTCGTACATCAAAAAACCTGTGTTCTTCAAATGCCAGTTCGATACGTCTTTCATGACGCACATACGCTCGTGCCTCTGCCTGATCGTCGGTCACCCTCGGGGGCATTCCCGCCCGTTTCCTGACCAGATTCAGTGCATCCAGACCAGTCTGAAGATCGGCTCCGCCAAGTTCAATACATGCTTCAGCGTAGTTCAACAGCACTTCGGCGTATCTCATCCACCTCCATGGAACGGTTGCATAGAAATACTGGGCGTCCACTGCCGGGTCCAGACCTTTTCTGAGGTAATATCCCGTATAGCTTCCGTTCCAGTTCTCCACGGTACTCTGCCTGGTGTCAACGCCGTAATGAATCTTCACAGATTGACTTTCCTCGTCCCATCTTTCCCATTTCCCAACCTGGATTATTCCAACGGGATCAACATTCTGGACATCGGCCGGGCGCGGTTTCCAGACAGCTCCTTCATAAAGAACCGTTGAATAGAATCTGGGTTCTCTGTTAGCATAAGGTAAGGATGCATGAGCGGGGTTATTCCAGTCAAATTTTGATCCGTCCTTCATTTCATAGGCATCAACCATTTCCTGGATTGGTGCATTTGTTCCCCAGTTATGATAACCGTTTGGTCCTGTAACAATCCCATACATCTGATTCTGATTCGTGGTAAAATACTTTATAAAGATATCCTCTTCAGTATTTTTTGCTATGAACAGCTCTGCCAGGTTCTGGGCAACGGAATCAGTTGGCGCCGGCTCAGCCTTGTAGAGGCTGTACAAACCGAGATCAATAACTGCTTTCGCGGCATTTTTAGCAGCTGTCCAACGCTCGGTTCTGCTTCCGCCTGTATAACCGATGAGCTCAGGATTAGAGTATCCAGGAAATACAGTCGTATTGTAAAGGTCGCTTGCAGCATAAAGCAATACTCTGGCTTTAAGGGCAAGTGCAGCTCCTTTTGTTGCACGACCTTTAGCGTCGCCGGAATGAGTTTCCGGTAAAAGACCGGCAGCCAGATCCAGTTCACTGACTATAAAATCAACGCAATCAGCATAAGAACTTCTTGCTATCAGAAAATCGTCAGAAAGTCCATAGGTTTCGGTAATTATCGGAACTCCTCCATATACGGCTGTCAGTTCATGATAAAGATAAGCACGAAGGAAATGGACTTCACCTTTCATCCTGTCATCGAGGGTCTTACCATCTGTCAGGGTTGCCTCGAATGGCACCTTTTCAATATTTTCAAAGATAATATTGCAATATCTAATCGTCTTGTATATATCATTCCATGATCTGTAGCGGCTTGGAGTGCTCCATCCCGGGATCTGGTCCACCGTAAGCAGGCAGTTGTTAAAGTTTTTGGATGCACCATTACCGCGATAATGACCTTCATCAACAATGTTAGATTTCAGTCTGCCGTTGCTGAATGGTTCATCAAGTCTCCAATAGATTTGATTAATGAATGTTTCAACAAGAGCCGGATCATTCCACACATCTACTTCCGAGAATTCTGTAAGAGGTTTTGTTTCGAGGAAATCCTTATCACAGGAAGAAAGAAAACCGACAACAGTGAATATAGTTATTAATATATAAATTTTTCTCATGATCTTAATATTTAGAAGATTACATTAAGTCCGATGTTAAATACCTTATTCAAGGGATATGCAGTTGCCGAAGTCGATTCCGGGTCAAAGTCAGTAAGTTTATCCAGTGTTAACAGGTTAATCCCGCTGAAATAGATCCTTAAGCCGCTGAGTCCTACATTTTTGATAGACTCAGGAAAACTGTAGCCTATTTCAAAGTTTTTCAGTCTCAGGTAATCGGTACTTGAGAGCCAGTAAGTATTGTTCTCATTATCCCGCCAGTATTCCCCGTAACGGTTCCATGTTCTTGGCTTATTGGTAACCTGGTTTGATTCCGTCCATCTCCCGGTTACATCGGAAAGAAGGAAATTACCTGCTTCACCCTGCATTTCATAATACCTGTTGACCACGGCGCCTGTAGCCCACTGTAAGAAGATCGCGGTATAAAAATTCCTATAACCCAGATTTATATTCATACCGCCGGTGAATGTTGGCATATCGGTTTTGTAATTCATCTTTCTGTCAAGGCCATCTATTTTCTTATCGTCATTGACATCCTCAAAAATTATATCGCCCGGTCTGGCTCCGTCCCAGTGAGGATAAGCGTCAACTGCAGCCTGATCTTTAAAAACCCCTATTGCCTGGTAATAAAGAGATGAATTCATGGGGTGTCCTGTTGATTTTTGGTAATCAGGTATTCCAGGAGTCTCATCCCAGAATTTAATTCTGTTTTTCTGATATCCACTGTTGACTGATATATCGTAAGTCAGCCCTCCCCAGGTGTTGTTGTATCCAATTGTGAACTCAAATCCCTGGTTTACAACCTTTCCTATGTTTTCGCGCGGCAATGTCAGACCTGTCGATGCAGGAACCGAAGCATTCCGATAGGTTAGAATATTTGTACGCAGGTTATAGAAATATTCAGCGGAAAAATTCAATCTTCCATTTAACATTTCTGCATCAAAACCTATATTTGACTGGTTTGCCACTTCCCATGTCACATTTGGATTTGGTATACGCAATTCGCTGAGGATTTTATTTTCGACGGAATTATTAAAGGTATAAACCCCGTTCGTTGAACTGTTATAACCATAGCATGGGAGATACTGGTAAGTATTGATACGGTCATTACCTGTCTGTCCCCAGGATCCCCTCAATTTAAAATAATTGAATAATGCAAGATTATTCTTCCAGAATTCTTCCTCTGAAATACGCCAGCCGACAGAAACGCCGGGGAAAAAGCCAAATCTTTTATCTTGCGGGAAAATGTATGATCCGTCATATCTCCATACAAATTCTGCAAGGTATTTCTGTTTGAAAGCATAATTAACACGACCAAAATAATTGAGTCTTGCACTTATACTTGCCGACCCGGTATTATTTTTCTCGCTGTCACCCCCAGCAAAAAGCTCATCGATAGCTGTTGATACGAAGTATTTCCTGAAAGCTTCAAATTCCATCGATTCACCGGCAATCCTTTCTGTACCAGCAAGGAACCTGAAGTCGTGCACCTCATTAAACGTTCTTTCATAGTTCAGGAGAGCATTCAGTGTTACAAGTCTGCCATCGGAAAATGTTTGAGTGAGCTGAGGTGTGGAAAATCCTTTTTTCCCTCTTACAAGAACAGGTTGTTCATTGGCATCATAGGAAACACCGTCCCAGCTGTACAGGTACCAGGGCTTTTCCCACAGCTTGTTGTTTTCGATTGACTTATCCATGGATGCATTTCCGGTAAATGACAATCCCTGTATCCATGGAATCGTGATATTCAGTTTCAGCAATGATTCAAAAACATATCTTTTCGTTCTGTCATACCCGGTCTGATTTGTTGTAACCACAACAGGATTGTTACCATACTCTATGTCAGGACCATTTTCACCTGTTGGCCAATAAGCCACCGATGTAGGATAACCTCTCATCAGCATGGCAAAGATGGAACCGGCCGAGCGGGTGGGATAATTCCTGTTTTCCTGACGTCCTGAAACATCAAAGCTAAGGTTAATGTTATTTGATATTTTCCCGTCAATATTGCTTCGGAATGTTACCTGGGAGTATTTTGTAGCGCTGTTCCGATAGATTGCATCCTGGTAATTACCACCAAGGGATACAAAGTATTTCATGTTTTCAGTACCTCCGCTCACCGACATATTTCCTGCCTGCTGAGTAGCTGCCGGTTTGAAAGTTGCATCAAACCAGTCGGTATTCGGATAAGCCCACGGATCAGTTCCTGATGTATATTTATCGATCTGTTCCTGTGTATATCGCGGACTTTTACCGGCATACACGTCTATCTCGTTGAGCAGGGTTGCATAAGTACCTGCATCGCACATTTCAGGTATAACTGTCGGCATCGCCCAGCCCTGATTGGCAGTAACATTGATCTGCGGTTTACCCTGGGTTCCTCTTTTCGTTGTTATAAGGATTACGCCGTTTGCAGCCTGTGCTCCATAAATTGCCGCTGAAGCGTCCTTCAAAACCGTGATGCTTTCAATATCACCGGGATTAAGACGTTGCATACTCCTGTTTGCAATCCCATCGATAACAATAAGCGGGGAATTATCACCCAAAGTATTTAAGCCTCTGATCCTCATCGTGGAATTGTCGTTTCCAGGTTCACCGGACCTTGTGACGACAACAAGTCCCGGTAATCTTCCGGCAAATGTGTTTGTAAAATTAATCGTGGCAGTGGCTTTTAGGTTTTCAGCTTTAACGGCACTGATAGCTCCTGTTATGGTTGCCGTTTTTTGAGTTCCGTATCCCACGACAACCACTTCATCAAGTCTGGCGAGGTCTTCGCTGAGTAATATATCGAGACTGCTTCTTCCCTCGAGTGCAACTTCCTGGGTCACATAGCCGATAAAAGAAAACACCAGACTTGCATTCAGATCCGGTACCGTCAGTGAAAAACCGCCGTCAATACCCGAAATGGCGCCAAGGGTTGTACCTTTCACCTGAATATTGACACCTGGCATAGCCTGGCCGGTCAAAGCATCGGTTACTTTTCCCGTAACCACGTTTTGCTGTAAATCTTTCACTGGAGCAACGACAAGGGGATCATTCTCCACTTCACTGTAACCCGGCCCGGCATACCCCGACGGCAGGATCAGCATCTGATCGATCCCTGAAACATCCCTTACAGGCATATTATTTGCCTCAAAAGAGTTCTGTCCGATCCCGATTGCCGAAAGATTCAGTGTAGATACTAGCATTAACAGTATAAATGATCTCATAAACAGAAAGGTTTTTCGAAATCTATGGCACAATGAATAATAAATCAATAATGTGTTCATAATTAAGACACTTATTAAGTTAAACATGAATGGCCTGCAGCTATAGCCGGCCATAAGTGGAAAAGAAAAAATTGATTTGATACCGGGAAAAGCTACGAACTGTTTTTCCCTCTTTGTTTTTTCGGATTCATCATAGGCAAGCAGGTTAAAATTAGTTAGTTAGTAGGGTTATATTAAGATGCGGATGTTTTCTTCATTTTAAAATATAGAGCTTTCACTACAATGTTAACAATAAATTTTCATTATTTAAAAACCCACTTTTATCTATCACAGTCTTTCTTACATGTTTCAGATAATAGTTCAGCAATCAGTTTAAGGCCTCGAGTTGTAGATGTGCCTGTTGCAGTATCTTACCGTGGCAAAAATATTATCAGGATAATTCACAGGAGTTAAGGAAGTGTTAAGGTTCGGTTAAAAGGAACTTTTAGTTATATGGCACTATATCAAAACAATACAAAGAATGTAATCCTTTTGTATTTTACATCTCCTGCGTCTATGACTTTAGTGTCCCTAAGGCCCAGCCTGTCACTTAGATCATTATTGAATATCTGAACATATGGATCCTATCCTATATAATTCAAATTGTTAATCGGATAAGAGTGATACTTTTATACAATAGCAAAAACATTTAATCTATCTCTCCGGGTTTCGGGAACTCCCTCATGGGACTGTACCGGATATAAGATTCGAAAATTTCCTTATCAGGTCCGACAACACGTGGATCATCAGATCTTTCAAGTTCTTTTAGCAGTTCGCTTTTCATTTCCTGCTCAATGATGATAACCTCTGGATTCCCACACAGGTTGGTAAGACAATAAGGATCTTTTTTAATATCATATAATTCATATTCCGGTCGTTTTGCATAAGCCCATTCAAAGAAGCTTTTCATGTTGGGATCATTATGGTTTTCAATCAGGAATGATTTGGAAGGACTGGCATCAACGTCGGTAAAAGCCCATTCAGAATGATGAATGCCGTTTTCATCAATTCCATACATCGGCAGCAATTTACCTGTTTCACTGTCAATTGCCCGCGGATCTCCTGCTGGCCACAAATCCGGTTTCATATTCCATATCAAAAGGAATTGTGCACTCCTTATAGCCCGTACCGGATATCCAAGGTTATTCCATCTTGATGAGGAATGACGTTCTCTTCCGGTAAGCACATATTTTTTGGTCTCATCAACAATTCCAGATTTCTTGGATTTAAGTATGTTTACAATACTCTTTCCTGAAATGGGCATCATACCTTCCGGACTTGTATTAGTCATCTCCAGTATAGTAGGAGCAAAATCAGCAAAGCTGACAGGATCATCCACGATCCTGTTCCCCGGGAATCCATCAGGATAACTGATAGCCAGCGGTACATGCACACCGTATTCAAAAGCATTTGCTTTAGCCCTGGGGAACGGCATTCCATTGTCGGCGGTAACAAAAACAATTGTATTATCAAGCTCTCCTATGGAATCCAGAAAATTGAGTATTCGTGTAAGATGCAAATCGAACCATTCTATCTCAACCGCGTAATCCAGAAGATCGCCCCGTATCACTTCATTATCCGGGAAAAAATCCGGAACCTCAACAAGGGTTGGATCCTTATCATTCCTCTTCCAGGAATCTTTTTCATAATTCCTGTGAGGTTCTGTGGCTCCATACCAGAAGTAGAAAGGTTGTCCATCCTTGCGTTTCTTCATAAAGTCGCGGAAATTAGCATAATAGTTCGTTGCACCAATCCCTCCGGCTGTTCTTTCATCACCCGGTCCACCTCTTGTGTACTGAATGGAATTATAAGCTTTTCCGGCTGCATTTTCCTCCCTCCATAATGTATCCTGATCATTACGGGCATATTGGAACGGGTCTACACCTTTGCCTGTAAATCCAGTATGATACCCGTTGGCATCCAGAGCATCGACAAAAGGAACGTATTTTTTCAGCCAGCTGGATGCATGTTGCCCGCTCGACTCATTCTGCCAGTGATAACGACCGGTCACCAGGGAACTTCTGGACGGTGCCGACCCGGGTGAACCAGCAAAACAATTAGTAAAATAGATACCGTTCCGGGCAACTCTGTCAAACCCGGGGGTATTGACAAATTTACATCCGGCAAAACCGGTATGAGCAAAAGCCTGGTCATCACTTATGGCAATAAGGATATTTGGAGTTCTTGGTTCTTTACTATCTTTCACCTGACAGGAAGTCAGGATCAATCCGCCTCCCAGTGAACAGATGACTGCAGATGGCAGAGTTTTCATAGATTTCAAGTTTTGAATAGATAAGGTTAATTTATGCATTTCTGTAAATTTCATTTCAATTATATACCACCATTGCAGTTAAGAAGCACAACACAAAAGTAATTAAAGAGATTATTGGTGGAAGGTGTTACTTATGTGTAGCTTATACAGACGTTAAAATGCTTACGGTGTAGATCAACGAAATAGACCGGGTATTTCAATCTCCACACCCCACTTTTGTAAAAGGTATGGAGCTGTTCTCATCTCATAACCCGCGTTAGTACCGGAAATAGGATTATCAATCCTGTGCTGAACCAGTTGCTTAACTGCATTAACCAATTCCGGACCTGCAATTTCGTTATCAGTTTCATGGATGATATCTATACTGTTCAAGGCAAAATTCCTGTCCAGACAATCATATACATCCATGTCCGTCAAGATGTTAATATATGCTTTAATCGCCACTTCCTTTTCTCCCAGGCCGTATAAGGCTTCTGCAGCAAGGGTTGCTACTGATCCGGCTCTGTCATATGCAGTTTCCTTTAGTGCCGGAATAGCTGATCTGGCTTCCTCTTTTAGGATTAAAATTCCGGTCGCACCCCAGTAACGCATCCCGCTGTGATCATTTTTCAGGTACTCAACAAAAGTATTCAGATCTTCTTTCCCCCCCAGTGTGGCAAGATCTGCTGCCTGCATCAATTCTTCAAACGGACATTCTTCTGAATGCATATAATCATACATTGATCCTCCTTTCGCATAATACATGTATTCATCTTCAGGAATCAGGCCTATATCTCGTATTTCACTCCTCCATCTCATTTCTTCTCCACGCATCCTTAACAAGACTTTTTCATACGCGGGATCATCTGCCAGGTTATATATATTCCACGGATCTTTTTCCGAATCATAAAGCTCTTCCACCGGTTTTTCAAGGAAAAACATAGTTTGAACAGCATTTGTTCTTCCGGCTTTATATTCATTTGCCCATGATTGCGTCGAAGGAAGTCCAAACAATGTACGTAAATACTGCATGGTGGGACGGAAAGGCATATAATTCCGTATATATCTGTACTGCCGGTCTTTTACCGCCCTCACGTTATCATAACGTTCATCCATCCTTTCCCGAGCCATGTAAACATATTCGGGATCTTTTGTCTTTTGATTCCCCAGGAAAGCCTTGCCCTGCATATAATCGGGTATCTGAATTCCTGCAATACTGCACAATGTCGGTGCCAGATCAACAAAATTTATCAGACGATCTACCTTATTTCCCGGTTTTTTGGCAGGATACAGATACTTGTATTTTTCAGGAATTCTAATTATAAAAGGTATTCGCGTACCGGTCTCATACATAAAACGTTTACTTCGCGGCAAGACACCTCCGTTGTCTCCATAATACATCACTATCGTATTGTCATCCAGTCCGCTTTCTTCAAGTTCTTTAAGTAAATCTCCAACCTTTTTATCCATATCTTCAACAGCATCATAATATAAAGCCCAGTCAAAACGGATTTCAGGCGTATCGGGATGATAAGGAGGCAGAATGACCTTATCCGGATGGTGTCGCAACTCATCTACAGGTTTATTCTGCCCCCTGTTTATACTGCTTTCATGGCTTTCCATGAGATTGAATACAGCAAAGAACGGTTTACCTTCCGGGCAGTTTTTATAATGTGCCTTATTGCTGCTTTCATCCCATATCTGATCTGGAATTATACTCCCTGTATTATAATCGGTTTTGGAGTTGTTGGTACAGTAATAACCTGCCTGATGTAAATATTCAACGTAAGTCCGTACTATCTCTGATTTTGGGTAATCACTTCTCATTTGAATATTGCCATTGGAATTGGCATAAACGCCTGTAATAATACAATTTCTGGAAGGTGAGCTGACGGCATGCGGGCAATAGGCATTGGTATATAAAAAACCTTCACCGGCCAGTTTGTCGATATTTGGTGTTGTGGCAAAGGAATTCCCGTAACAACCGGTAAAAAATGCACTATTATCTTCGCTGGTAATCCAGAGGATATTAGGAAGCTCTTCAGGTGGTCTTTGCTTACAACCTATTGCCAGTCCGGTTGCAGAAATGGCAGCAATGGTCAACATTGAATTTTTTGTTTTGTATTTCATTGTGATAGTTCATAAAATATTAATACAATTCTTTGAATATAAATAAAATGATCGTATAAATCAAATGGTGCTCTGGCCACTTAAAAATTTAACGAACAATTGATTAATGAGACAACAATAATAACTCATCTATAGACTTTCACACATAAAATAATTTTATTTTAAAGGTCTGGTACTTCTCATTAATAATTGTCCTCGACTGTTTGTAATAGCTTAATCTCCTTGATATTCAAGAGGAGTAACATTCCTTTCTGTTCCCGGATAACCAAAATTCTGATTTATGATCCCTCCTGTATTTGAGTTTATGGCATAACTGGGAATCGGCCAGAATATATGATAAGGTGAACACGTGAAGTAATTCCCATAAGGGGTTCTGGCATTGGGTTTGTTGTAAAAATCACTCTTTTCGTTCACCCTGTCATACCAGAAATTATCTTCTGAAATATTATTCATGCTGTAAGTCTTGCCATTATAGCATTCAATACCAGTTCTGGCGAAGATTATCGCCATTCTGGTCAGTTCAACTTTACGGAGCTCTTCATAATGCAATTCACGGTCTCTTTCATCCAGAACTGCACCAATCTGTAGATTTTCTATATCCTCTGCTGTGTACATATACTGAGCATTTGCCCTTTGTCTGACTGTATTAATATCATCGGCGGCTTTTTGCCATTCATTCTTCCACACATAGGCCTCTGCCCGCAAAAGGTATGTTTCAGCAAGGCGGTATATATACCAGTCACCCTGGCCGCCCTGAGGTTGTACGCGGTCATGATCCGGGACCCATACTTTATAATGCGGCCAGCTGAACCATGTCCTGATAGTATCAAGGCATAACAATGTACCAGTGGAGCTGTATAACCTAAGATTCTTGCCAAACCATTCATTGCCGCTCGTCTTAAGTGCCGGATTATTATAAACTAACTTCTCCATAGTAATCCAGTTTCCGTTATCCGTCCGATGACGATAATCAAGGGTATCATGAACCCCATTTAATATCCAGACACCTTTTTGGGAATACCAGGTTGGTCTGACTCTTGCAACACCTCTGCCATATTGTTCAACCAGCCCAATTTCCATACCGGCTGCATCCGACATTCCGTTTGCCCCGTTGGGAGTTTTAATAAGTCCCGGCTGGCCATAATTAGGAACAATATTTCGCATTGAAATCACACCTCCTGTATTTCCTTCCATACCGTACCTGTCAATGGTCATTAATAAACCTTCTGTATTACCGGCAATGCTTTTGTTCTCGACCCTGAACATATCCCAAATAACATCTTTATTTGCTACATCTTTATCTATTCCAAAGCGCTGAGTATTTAAGTTATGAACTCCACCGGTTATTACTTCAGTCGTAAGTCTGATAGCATCATCAAATCTGCCTTCCAGTAAATAATATTTTGCCAGCAAGTGCTTGCAGGCAGCTTTGGTAACTTGCCCCCTGTCAACAAGATTTGCTTCAGGAACATGCTGCACAGCAAATTCCAGGTCTTTTATCATTTTTTTCCAGATAGATTCCTTTGTAGTTGTATAGAAATCCACTTTTGGTGCAGATATCTCTTCAAGTACAAAAGGAACATCTCCATATTGAAGTGTTTTTGAATAATAACGAAATGCTCTCATAAAATAAGCACTTCCAAGCAATGCATTTTTCGCTGCTTCCGAACTGAAAGTTGCATTATCAATCCTGGATATCACCGTGTTGCAATCTTTAATTACATAATAGGATTCATCCCAATACCATCCTATTTTTGTATAAGCGTTATGGTTGAACAATCCGTCCGGAAGCATCTGTTTGTTCAAATCCTGCCATGGTGTAGCTTTATCAGTACTTCCGTCAACTCCAACATCGGAGTATTTCATATTAGTACAAAACGGTGACTGGTCGCTACAAAATTCTGTTCTCAGACTGACCAATGCATTATCAAGAACAGCCTGAAGTCCTGCCTCATCGGTCAGAACATTTTCCGGAGCATAGAATGAAAGAGGCTGAGGTTCAAGAAAGCTTTCACTGCATGCACTTCCGATAAGTATTACCAGGATAATACTTTGTACCTTAAATATTAAATTCAGATATTTCATCATAATATATTTTTGATTTTTATGGTATGATGCCTGCCTGTCGGCAGACAAGGAACCCACATGTTTGAAAATCATATACATATGTGTTTGTGTATTTGATACATGTGGATTTCATTTTATTTCAATAAAAATGTTAAACTTTAAATGGTCAGGTTTAATCCGAATGAAAAGATCCTTTGGGCGCGTGTTCCATCTTCAGGATCTCCAAATATCCATTCCGGAGCCCATACTCCAACATTTCTTATATTGAATGATACTTTTACACTATTTATAAAAGTATTATTCAGGATATTTCCAGGTACCTTGTAGGCAATTGCAATGTTCTCGAAGCGGATATATGAACGGTCAAACCAGCTTGAATACCCCACACCTGCAGCAGGTGCTGAGCGTAAGCGAGCATATTTATCAGATAAATTATCCGGAGTCCAGTAAGGAATGTCCCACGAATTACGACGGTCTTCAATATGATTATCATGTTTCGCCAGATCATAAACAGACTTCTGTCCCCATAATGAATACAATACGAAGGATGCTTCAAAATTCCTGTAAATATTGAAACTGTTTGTTAACGTCCATGTAAAACGCGGAGTTGTGTAACCCTGGAATTGTTTATCATCGTCAGTAAGCAGTCCATCGTTATTTACATCCTGCAACTTAAAATCACCCGGAGCCTGGTTCCATTTGGCTGCTTCGGTTTCCTCTCCTGGTCTCCATGTTCCAAGTATTCTGTAATCCCAGATAACGTCTTTTGCCTGTCCGATAAACCAGTTATTTGTTTTATCATCAGGTTCTTTATTGCCAATAACATTCCCATATTTATCATAAACATCAAATTTCTCTCCTGTAATCGATACTATTTTATTTCTATTCAGAGAAAAAACAAGATCAGTATGCCATTCAAAATTCCGCTTTGCCATGTTCATGCTGCTAAGAGATAATTCCAAACCCTTATTCCTTACCTCTCCAAGATTTGCATAAACCCTGTTATAACCGGTAATGGTAGGTAATTCACGGTTAACCAGCACATCAGTTGTAGAAGTCGAATAAACCTCAACAGCACCTCTCAGAATACCTTCAAGAAGGGTAAAATCCATTCCAAGATTGAAAGTCTGGGTTCTTTCCCACTTCAAACCCTTATTTTCCATAGTATTGATTACAAGAAGCGGAATTGTTGAAGCTACTCCGTTCTGATTTGCATTAAGTGATTTACTGGCAGCTATCCGGGAGAGTGCTGCATAATTGGTAATTGAACGGTTGCCATTCACTCCCCAGGAAGCTCTTAATTTCAAATAGTTCACAAAATTCAGTTTAAAAAAGCTCTCTTCAGAAATTACCCAGCCAAGAGCTATAGCAGGGAAAGTTGCTCTTGGATTTGAATAACCGAAGAGGGAAGATCCATCCCTTCTGATTGAAGTTGTCAATAAATATCTGTTCTTAAAGCCATAGTTTAACCTTGCCATAAGGGCGTCCGCGGTCTGAACCTGGTCGTCGCTTACAAGTTCGGGCAATGTCCCTGTTGACATATCATGATAACCCAGGATATCGTTCGGAGAAAAGGTTCGATTATCCATACCATCTGAATCAATCCTTATCTTTTCGGCGTTTGCCAGCAAAGTAACATCTATTCTGTGCTGTTCATTAAAAGTCCTGTTCCAGTTAATTATATTGTCAATCTGCCATTCTCTTCTGAGGCTGTTATCCCTTGAAGCAGCTCCGCCATATAAACCCCATTCAGGATGCTTGGAAGAATCATGAACATAATTGTGGTAAAAATCGATTTTTGTTGAAAAGTTCATGGTATAAGAAATTCCGAAAGGCAATTCCAGGACAGTATAAATTTTGGGAGCAACTATGTAATATTCATTTTCTCTATCCCTGTATGTTCGCTCCAGCAATGGATGTGAAGCCTGAATATCATCATTTGGATACAGTCTCAGTGTAATACCATCATCCGCGTAATAGCTGCTATATGGTGTCAGGTTCATATACTGGTCATTATTAGCTGGTACTGAACTCTCGTTCCTATAGGAGAAATTCGCGTTCAATCCAACTTTAAGGAAATCTGCAGCTTTTCCTTCAAGGTTTATACGTGAGCGTATTGTAGAAAACTCATCTCCTATAGTAAGGGCTTCATTGTCCATATATCCCAATGACCAATAATAAGTAAGGTCGTTATGTTTCCCGGAAAGACTTAAATTATAATCCTGCCGTTTCCCATTGTGATATATTATATCTTCCCAGTCAATAATATTACCTTCCTTATAGTTTGTAGCTTCTCTTCCTGTCAATCTCAATCCTGATAGCCAGGCATCAACCATATTTTCCTGGGTTGTACCATGATATGCGAGCCATTCATTAAGGTACTGTGCATCAATAGTACGTGGATCATCAAACGGGCTCCATGGTTCCTGTGGTACGGTTGCGCTGAATACAGATTTAAACATATCTGACCGCCATTGAATGAAAGTGTCTTTATCATATGGCCTTACCCTGTTAGCTGCAGTAGCAATTCCAAGAGTTGTGCTGAAATTAATGGTTGCTTTATCGCTTGACCCCCTTTTTGTTGTGATGGAAATAACACCATTGGTAGCTCTTGATCCATAAACAGCAGCCGAACTTGCATCTTTCATTATATCCATCCGGTCAATATCATCGGGATTAATATCTGACAGATCACCATTGTAGATAACACCATCCACCACTATTAACGGACTTGACCCGGCGGTAAGAGTAGTTTCACCGCGTATCTGAATAGAACTGTTACCCTTTGCTGAAGTGGCATATCCAACGTTTAATCCGGGAATACTGGTACGCAGCAGATCACTTACATTTGAGGGTGAATAGTTCTTCAGGTCTTCGGCTTTAACCTGGGCTATTGCACCTGTAAGATCCGATTTTTTTGCCGTTCCATATCCAATAACTACAACTTCATCCAGTCCCGTAAGCTCTGGTGATAACTCAACATCTATCTGACTTCTGCCTGAAACAGAAACTTCTCTTGTAGCATATCCAATAAATGAAAAGACAAGTACCGGGTCTCCTGATGTTAGTTCAAGTGAATACCTGCCTTCAACATCTGTTAGAGTTCCTATAGTTGTACCTTTCACAAGAATGTTAACACCAGGCATAGGATCTCCGTTTGAAGCATCGGTCACTTTTCCCGTAACCACGTTCTGCTGTAAATCTTTCATTGGAGCTACAACAACGAGATCATTATCTAATTTTTTGTAACTCAGTCCGGTAGATTCAAACAGCCGATTTAGCACCTGATCAATATTCTGATCTGAAACCTTCATGTTAACTGTTTTGTCAATAAATTTCAGATCGTCATTGTAAAAGAAACGGCAGCCCGTTTCCTTTTCCAGTATTTCAAAAACATCCCTTATAGGCATATTTTTTGCTTCAAACGAGATCTGTCCGAAGCCGGTTGCTGAAAGATGCAGTGTAAATACAAGCATAAAGAGTATAGATAATCTCATATACAGAAAAGTTTTTCGAAATCTGTGGCACAATGAATAGTAAATCAAAAATTTGTTCATAATTTTAGACACGTATTAAGTTAAACATAAGTGGCCTGCAGTTCGAGCCGGCCATAACTGTAAAAGATAAGATTGACTTGATACACGGGAAAAACAGCCGCGAACTGTTTTTCCCTTTTTTAGTTTACCGGTTTTTTCATAGGCAAGCAGGTTTAAGTTAGTTAGTAGGATTATAATTATTTAATATATTTTGAAAAATCGTTAAGCGAATTTGAATCCAGATCCAGGTAAACAGTTTTACCTTCAAGCGAATAGCTTATAGGAGCTGCCAGTTTAATGACATTTAACACCTGCTCGAGCGTTTCATCGAGAAGCACCCCGGTAAACCTGAATTGTTTAATGCTTTCTTTTTTAAAAACTATTGTCACATCATACTTTCTTTCGAGCTGCACACTAAGCCTGTTGAGACTTTCTCCCTTCAGAATAAGCCTGCCCTGTGTCCAGGCCAGCACCTGATCTGTGTTGACATGAGGTGCTATCAGTATTTCCGGCATTATTGCCTGCACGGGTTTTATTGATTTCTTTACTGTTTCTTCAACATCCTCCAGAATAAAACCATCATCTTGTCTGATGAAGATAGCTTTCTGGTTAGGATTTAAATCGACATAGCCGGAACCATCGTCTGATCCCTCGCGCGTGATTGCAACCTTCCCCGTAACCAGTGTTGTTTCTATGGAATTATCGTCGTCGTAAGCCTTGACGTTAAATTCAGTCCCGAGGGCAGTGATATTCAAAGGTCCTGCATTTACAATAAAAGGCAGAGACTCATTCCTTTCAACCTTGAAATATGCTTCACCGCTCATCTTCACATTTCTGTCAGAGTAATTAAAGCTACTCCCGTAGGTCAACTGACTCCCCGCGTTCAATATTACCGTTGTACCATCAGGCAACTTTATTTCTGACCTTGAACCCAGGGGGGCTTTTATTTCCGACATTGAAAACGGGATTTCCTCGGGTATTTCAGGAATATGGACTGACAATCGTCCAATAAAAAAGGCCAGGGCAAAAACAGCAGCTGCTGCAGACACAGCTGCCACCAGTCGTCTGACAAACAATCTTCTTCGTACTGACAGCAACCGGGCCTCCTTCTGTTCCCTTATATCTATCTCCTGACTTATCTTTTTAAAAATTCCCGAAAAATCCGGAGCCTTACCCGATTCATTGTAAGGTTCAGACATTGCATGGATTTTTTCCGTCAATATTTCCTTGAAAAGATCTTCGTTGCCATCAGCGGCAAGAAGTTCAAAAAAATGATTCTTTTCCCCGGGGCTCAGCCGGTCTTCAATATAGCCCGCCAGTAACAATTCAATGATGCTTTTTCGCGACATCCCTTATAAAAGTTGTTATATACCTAAATACACCTCAGGATTAAAAACTACTCAGCCGGGAATAAAAAATGTACATTTTATCCTGAAATACACGAAACGATCTGACTGATCAGGAGATGATTTTCCGGCATTAATAGATAACAAGCTTAATATTAAATCATATAATACGACTGACTGTTAAAAAAGAGTTCCTTTGTCAGACTGAATAAAAACACCTGGAAAGGAGAAAACATTATTCAGTTTCTGAACGGAAGAAATCCTTAAGCCGCTTCGTGGCCTTGTAAATCTGATTATCAACAGTACGGACAGATAGATGCAGCTTTTTTGCTATTTCTTCGGACGACAAGCCTTCCTGCCTCCTGTAATTCAAAATTAACTGTTGCTTGGGAGGCAGATAAGTAATCATGTCTTCCAGTTTGTCTCTCAGATCATTATTGAATATCTGAACATAAGGATCCGTGACGTTTTCCGGGTTATTGATCCCCTTGATCAGGAAAGCTCTCCTTATAGCCCTTTTCCTGAGCGCATTATAAACAGCATTTCCCACGGATCTGTACAGGTAGTTCTTCAGTGATTTCTTTTTGTCAATTAGGTGACGATGCTCCCATATGCTTAAAAAAACCGATTGCACCAATTCCTCGGCTTCATCCGGGTCGTTGAGATATTTAAAAGAAAAATAATAAACAGGCTTCCTGTATTTATTGAAAAACAGGGCGAATGCTTCCCGATCTCCTTTTCTTAACCCGGAAGCAAGACTGATATCGTCAGGCAAATTATCTGATTTCATCTATCAAATCTCAGATAATAAGTGTGTTTTGAAATTTTTAAACCCCGCTTGAATGGTGACCACGAACGAACATGTATCAATGAATTATCATATACACGGATAAAACAAACAAACTTTTTCGGGATCATCCAAACATCAGGTTAGTTGTCAAATTTGGTTAAAATACCTGAGATTAGCCAATAAAAACAAATTAAATAAGGCATTCGGAAATAAAAAAACCGCAACTGATTAAACTTCAATCGCGGTTTTTATTTTCAGGTGCCCAGAACAAGACTCGAACTTGCACACCGTAACCGGCACCAGCCCCTCAAGCTGGCGTGTCTACCAATTTCACCATCTGGGCGTCGTCACTGCTCAGGGCTTAGGGTTCCGCATCTGTTCCTGCCCCACACCCTTCGCTCTTTGCTTCTTTTGGTGCCCAGAACAGGACTCGAACCTGCACATCATTGCTGACACTAGTCCCTGAAACTAGCGCGTCTACCAATTTCGCCATCTGGGCCTCATTTTGCTCAGGGCTTCGGGCTCAGGTTCAGTATCGGTTCCTGCCCCGTGCTCTTAGCTTTTATTAGCGGGCACAAAAATAAGAAAAATATTACAAACAAATAATCGAATATTCCAGAAAAGTATATTTTTGCCACAATTAATTTAATCCGGCAAATGCTGATAAAAAAACATATGAAGCTTCATAAGCGCCCAAACGACGGGTCTGCATGATCTTTTCATGTACATATTTAAAGATAAACAGACCTGCAGGACAAAGCAGGTTTTTTTGTATAAAAACGCTAACCATGAAAACAAATACAACAATATGAAAATCATGAAATTCGGCGGCACATCTGTCGGCAGCCCCGACAAGATGAAATCAATAATACCGCTGATCACGGGGGAGGAAAAAGTAATTGTGGTTCTTTCCGCCATGTCGGGCACAACCAACAGTCTTATAGAGATATCGGAACTGATCCGTTCCGCCGGAACACGGGAAGCCGTCGACAGGAATGAAGCGCTTCGCTCCAAATACAGGCAGGTGGTATATGATCTGTTTTCGACGGATGAGTTCAGGAATGAAGGCTATGAGCTGATAAACTCTCATTTCGACTATATCGGCGAATTCATCGCGAAAGCCTTCACAAAGCTCCACGAGAAAGCCATTGTAGCCAGGGGCGAACTGCTTTCGACAGCTCTTTTCCATAACCTTCTGCGTGAAAGAGGAATCAGCTCGGTGCTCCTGCCCGCACTAAACTTTATGAGAATTGACAAGGACGGAGAACCTGATGTGTTCTACATAGGCGAGAACTTCAGGAGAGAACTTTCCCGGTATCCCGACGAAAATATAATAATAACACAGGGGTTCATCTGCCGAAATGCATTCGGAGACATTGACAACCTGAAGAGGGGTGGAAGCGATTTTACAGCATCCCTTATCGGGGCTGCCATAGATGCCTCGGAAATACAGATATGGACCGACATCAACGGGTTTCACAATAACGATCCCCGGTATGTCAATAACACGAAGGTGTTACGGGAAATATCCTTTGATGAGGCTGCAGAACTTGCCTATTTCGGAGCAAAGATACTTCACCCTTCAAGCGTTAATCCTGCCCGGGAGAATAATATTCCGGTAAGACTCAAGAACACCATGAATCCGGATGATGAAGGCACACTGATCACGGCGGAAACAATATGGGAGGACTACAAGGCGGTTGCAGCAAAGGACGGCATTTCGGTAATCAGGATAAAATCCGACAGAATGCTGATGGCTTACGGCTTCATAAGAAAGGTATTTGAGATATTTGAAGCATACAAGACGCCTGTCGACATGGTCACCACATCTGAGGTCTCGGTATCGATCACAATCGACAATCAGCAGTACCTGAAACAGATAGAGGAGCACTTGAAGGAACACGGATCGGTGGAAGTGGAGAATGACCTGTCGATAATATGTATCGTGGGAGATTTCCGCACAGAAAGAACCGGTTCCGCTCCCGAGATTTTCGAGGCACTCGACACCATTCATCTGAAAATGATCTCTTACGGAGCAAGCCCCCACAGTCTGTCGATCCTTGTTGATTCCAAAGACAAGGTACAGGCGCTGAATCTTCTAAATCAATACCTTTTCAAACAGTAAAATGATAAATACCAATATAGTCAATAAATTCAGGAATCTCCCCACACCATTCTATTATTATGATCTCGATGTTCTTCACGCGACCTGTTCAAGGGTGAAGGAAGAATCGGAAAAATCGGGATTCAGTATACATTATGCCGTAAAGGCCAATGCCAATCCCAGGATCCTGGAAATAATCGCATCCTATGGATTCGGTGCCGACTGTGTGTCGTACAATGAGATTGAAAGGGCTATGGAATGTGGATTCAGTCCTTCAATTATTGTTTTCGCGGGTGTCGGCAAAACCGACCGGGAGATTGAGTCAGCGCTAAAAGCAAGGATCGCCTGCTTCAACTGCGAGTCGATAGCGGAGATAGAGGTTATTGATTCAATTGCTGCCCGTCTGAAAACCAAAGCGACTATTGCCCTGAGGATCAATCCCTATATTGAGGCTCATACCCACAAGTACATCACCACCGCGATTGCCGAGAGCAAATTCGGAATAAGTACCCGGGAACTTAAGGATATTTTGGACAGGATTTCATCACTGGACAACATTGAACTTGAGGGGATCCACTTTCATGTAGGATCGCAAATCACCAGGATGTCGGTATTCAGGAGCCTGTGTTCAAGGGTGAATGAACTTCAGGAATGGTTCAGTTCACAGAACATCGATCTGAAAACCATTAATCTGGGAGGCGGACTTGGCATTGATTACAACAACCCCGAAAAGATGCCCGAATTCGATGAGTATTTTACACTGATAAGGGAGCTGGTAAGGATCAGGCCGGGCCAGAGAATCCATTTTGAACCGGGAAGGTCGATTGTCGGGCAGTGCGGATCGCTTGTCACAAAAGTGCTTTACATCAAGAAAGGCAGGAATACCACGTTTGCAATTGTTGATGCCGGTATGACCGACCTGATCAGGCCCGCACTGTATCAGGCTCATCATGAGATACAGAATCTCACTTCCAGCGGGAAGACCGGGAAATATGATGTTGTAGGGCCCATTTGCGAATCGTCCGACACATTTGCCAAATACATTGAGCTACCCGAGACCGGGAGGGGTGACATTCTTGCCATCAGGTCGGCAGGAGCATATGGAGAGACAATGGTATCGGGATACAACCTGCGGAAAGCTCCCGGAGTTGTATTCTCCGACGAATTGTAAGCCCTTATAAATCTATTTCTGATTCTCCTTTCTCACCACGCTGTGCTTCCTCCCATATAAGAAGTAGATCATAAATCCGAGGAGCATCCAGACTATCAGGCGGAGCCATGTATCGCCCGGCAGTGCAATCATCTGAATAAAACAGAATCCTGCACCCAGGATCGGAATGAGCGGCACCCATGGGGTTTTGAAAGGACGATGAATGTCGGGCCTCGATTTCCTGAGCATAAGCACGCTGATGCACACTATTATGAAAGCAAGAAGTGTTCCTATCGACACCAGTTCACCCAGAATCCTTATCGGCAGAATGCCTGCAATTACCATAGCCACGGAACCGGTAATTATTGTGCTGACGTAGGGAGTCTTGAATTTCGGGTGGATTTTTGAGAACACTGACGGCAGCAGGCCATCCTTCGACATTGTATAGAAGATCCTCGGCTGTCCCAGAAGCATTACCAGTATCACGGAACTCAGTCCGGCAATGGCTGCAATCTTAACAATCGGTCTCAGCCAGAACATGCTTTTTCCCATGGCATCAACACCCACGGCAACCGGGTCGGGAACATTCAGCGCGGTGTAGCTTACAATACCGGTAAGAACAACAGCGACGAGGATATAGAGTATTGTCGAGATTCCCAGTGAACCTAGTATCCCTATCGGCATGTCGCGCTGTGGATTTTTAGCTTCCTGTGCAGCGGTCGAAACAGCATCAAACCCAATGTATGCAAAGAAAATTACACCTGCTCCCCTCAGTATACCGCTGATTCCGAATTTACCGAATTCACTTCCGTAGGCTTTGAGCCATCCCCATAATCCGCCATATTCAGCTATGGGAGTTGATTCAACCTTATTGGGCGGGATGAAGGGAGTCCAGTTGGAAGCTTTTACAAACATGAATCCTATTGCGACGAAAAGTATAATAACAGACACTTTGGTAATAACCATGAGGTTGTTGAAATTGGCCGATTCCCTTATGCCTATTACCAGGAGTGTTGAAACAAGTGCGACGATGAACATTGCCGGAAGGTTAAGGATGCATGTAACATGCGGAAGGGTATCCACGCTTATTCCCGAAGCTGCAAGAGTCTGGCCGAAAGCTTCGGTAAGCTCTTTCCAGCCCATGCCGGGAACATCAACGAGCACTGTTCCACTGGCGCCCGTGAACTGCGGGGGTATTATTATGTTGAAGTCCTTCAGAAAGCTAACCACATATCCCGACCAGCCCACCGAGACAGTCGAAGCGGCAAACAGGTATTCGAGTATCAGGTCCCATCCAATAATCCAGGCAAAGAACTCCCCAAGTGTAGCATACGAATAGGTGTAGGCGCTCCCCGCTATCGGGATCATCGATGCAAACTCGGCATAGCAAAGACCTGCAAATCCGCAGGCAAGACCGGATATAATGAATGATATAACAATAGCGGGACCTGCATACTGGGCAGCAGCCTGACCAGTAAGTACAAAGATCCCCGCACCGATAATGGCGCCGATTCCGAGTGTCGTCAGATTGAGGGCAGAAAGAGATCTTTTCAAGCCTCCCGTTTCATTGGATTCGTCCATCAACCGACCAATTGATTTGGTCAGAAATAACTTGCTTTTTGACATTGGAGTTACAGTTTCCTGGTAAGATTTAAGGTTTTCAATACAAACGTAAGTTTTTTTTTGAAAAATAAATTATTTTGTCGCATGCATTAATCAATAGTTCGTTAAATGTTAATATAATTGTTTGAAAATCAAGAAAATAGTTAATAAATAACAACGAGATAATTTGGTTAAGTCCCTGACAATCAATAACTTAATAGATTAACCAAATCTGCAAAAG
>JAXDBC010000023.1:0-24035 GCA_034679225.1 Bacteroidales bacterium
TTTCTGAGTCGCTGCACATAGGGGTGCTGAATGATGTCATAGATCAGATCGCTCGGTATGCTTATGAATCCGTACACCGGATCGTTAATAATTTTCCTTTTATTTGTAAGGTATGCCACCCCTCTGAAAACTTAAGTTACAAAAATATGAAAATGTTTTAATTGCACTTACTTTAGCGGTTCAGGTTCTTTTTCAGGCAAATTAATAATTCGCCTGCTTTACCACTTGATCCCCCCGGCATGCTCCCCTGAGGTTTCATCCCTATATCCCTTCCTGCTCAAAGGGATGCTCCCTTGAAAAATCAGGCCTGTAGCTTATACAACTCTCAGGGTCCTGTATCCACCCGTTCCTGAAACCAAGCTTCTCCATCTCCTTTACAACCGATCTGTATTCGGAAACATAAAGAGCCCTTCCCAGTACCGGATGTTTCCTCACTTCTGGAGTAGGATAGTATTGCGACATAAGAGAAATGCTTACCCCCGGGGAGAGCTCCTCAGCTATCGTCCTGAGAACCATCATGCTTTCTTCAGTATGGCCTGGAAGTACCAGGTGCCTTATCAGCATACCGCTTTCAGCTCTGCCCTCACTGTCGGTAAGTAAAGGTGAGCCTTTCTGGTAATACATCCTTTTAAGGGATTGAAGGGCGACTGAAGGGTAATCGCCGGCACCTGAATATTCAAGCGCGATATTCTCACTGACATACTTGAAATCGGGAAGCCAGACGTCAATAAGGCCTTCAAGGCTGTCGACAAGCTCAGGCCGGTCATAAGCGTTTGTATTATAGACCGTGACAGGCCGCAAACCCTTCGAATGAAGCCCCCGTATGATCGCTTTTACCTGTGGCACCACATGCGACGGGGAAACAAAGCCCACGGCCTTCACTCCCTGCCCGAGAAGACTCCCGATTACATCCAGCGCATCTTCAAGCTCCGTAATCCCGGCCTTACAACCCATGCATGGCCTGCTTATCTCGTGGTTCTGGCAATAGACGCAGCTCAGGTTGCAGCCTGAAAAGAAAATATTGCAGATGCCCGACGGACCGCTTATGGGCGGCTCCTCTCCCCTGTGAATGCATATAGATGCTATGTTCATCCCGGCATCGGCGCCGCAATATCCCGATCCTCCCTCAAACCTGTCGGCACGGCATTCCCTGGGGCATAATGTGCATTCCGACAAAAGAGCCCTTTCATCGGGGGTGTAAAAATTATCATGAGTACTTGTAATCACTAATCTTACTTCTATCTTTAAACACTAATAATCTGATTTTACCGAAATAAATATCTCTCCCTTTAACCTGCCTGCTCCACACCTCCCCATTAAACACTCACCTCCTAGCATTCAATCACCCCCTTTCCCTCCCGATAGTTATCGGGATCCCCCAAGGGGGAAAAGCTTCTTCCATTGGAAGTTACTGCTCAATTTGTTATATCAAATATTACAATTTGTATTCCTCCCCAATATTAGCAGAATTCTCTTGCCCCTTCACCCCTGGGGGAAATCCCGATAGCTCCCGATAGCTATCGGGACGGGACGGGAGGGAAGGGGGTAAGTAATATTATGCATAATTGAAGATAACATCTTTAATTTCCTCACCCGCTTTTCCTTCCCAATTATAATTGCAAAATTAACTACCTGCAACATATGAAAAACAACAGAATTTTTATCGTTTATCAATATCCTGCTTATCGTTTTACAACAAATTTTTTACCTGAAACGATAATTTTCTGCAGAAATTCCTGATTCTGTAAATAAAAATAAGGTCTCCAATATATTGCATATTGTCAAACAATCATTATCTTTGCATCCGAATAGAGGGGAATTTGAGACCTAGGGGACAGAAGTCCCCTATTTTATTATCAGTTTCAGCGGATGACGGACAAGAACAGGATAGAGGAATTGGTCAGGGAGCACATCAGCGGCACATCGATGTTTATTGTGTCGGTGAAGGTCAGTGCATCCAACAGGATCACCGTGCTTGCAGACACCAGGGAGGGCATAACAATCGATGAATGCGCCCTTCTGCACCGTCATATCGAGAAAGGTCTCGACCGTGATTCTGAGGATTTTGAACTGCAGGTATCATCGCCGGGGCTGGATTCTCCCTTCACGGTGATAGAGCAGTACTACAAGAGCGAAGGAAAGAAGGTTACCGTCGTCGACAATGAGGGAGAAAAATACACAGGGATCCTCAAAAATGTTACCGGCGGAGGCTTCGACCTCGAAACTGAAGTGAAGATCAAGGGAGCGGGAAAGGAAAAAAAGGACATCCCGTTCAACTTCGACCAGGTGAAAGCGACAAAAATTGTACTAACAATATAATAACATCAAGAAGATTTCGAAAGATGGAAAATATCAATTTGATCGATACCTTTTCTGAATTCAAAGAGCTCAAGAATATTGACCGTCCAACCATGATGAGCGTGCTTGAAGACGTTTTCAGGAACATGCTTGCCAAGAGATACGGTTCAGCCGACAATTTCGACATCATTGTCAATATCGACAAGGGCGATTTTGAGATATGGAGGAACAGGGTGGTTGTGGACGACGCGGAACTGGTTGATCCCAACCTGCAGATACCATTGTCGAAGGCTAAGGAGATAGATGAGGATTACGAGGTGGGCGAGGAAGTATCGGATGAAGTCAGATTTCTCGATTTCGGACGCAGGGCAATCCTGTCGCTGAGGCAGAACCTGACCGCAAGGATTCTCGATCTCGAGAAAAACAACATTTACATTAAGTACAAGGACAGGATCGGTGAAATAGTAACCGGCGAAGTCTACCAGGTCTGGAAGAGGGAGATCCTTGTACTCGACGACGACGGCAATGAACTGATAATCCCGAAAAACGAACAGATCCCTTCCGATCACTTCCGCAAGGGCGATTCCATCCGTGCCGTGGTGATCAAGGTTGAAATGAGGAACAACACTCCATTTATCATTCTCAGCCGTACATCTCCCGTATTCCTCGAAAGACTCTTCGAACTTGAGGTGCCCGAGATTTTCGACGGTCTCATCACCATCAAGAAGATAGTCCGCGTACCGGGGGAACGTGCCAAAGTGGCAGTGGAATCATACGATGAAAGAATTGACCCCGTAGGAGCCTGTGTGGGAATGAAAGGATCGAGGATACATGGCATCGTGAGGGAACTGAGGAACGAGAATATCGATGTTATAAACTTCACATCGAATAACCAGCTGTTTATCCAGAGAGCCCTTAGCCCTGCAAAGATCACATCCATAAAGCTTATCGAAGAAACTAAAAGAGCCGAGATCTACCTGAAGCCAAATGAGGTGTCGCTTGCAATCGGGAAAGGAGGCCTCAACATAAAACTTGCCAGTCAGCTGACCGGCTATGAGATTGATGTCTACAGGGAACCGGGAGGAGAGGATGAAGAAGATGTGAACCTGGAGGAATTCAGCGATGAGATCGATGAGTGGATAATCGAGGAACTCAAATCGATAGGATGCGACACGGCAAGAAGCGTTCTGAACCTGTCCATCAACGACCTTGTCAAGCGTACTGATCTTGAAGAAGAAACAGTAAGGGATGTTATAGATATCCTTAAAGCCGAATTTGAATAAAAAATAATATAATACCCTTTAGATATTTTAAGAAAGACTGATAACATATCTATGACAGAAGATATTAAGGCAACAAGATTGAGCAAAGCAGCCCGCGTTTTCAACGTCGGGATCTCTACAATTGTGGAATTCCTCCACAAGAAGGGCTTTGATCTTGATCCTAATCCAAACACAAAACTGCCTCGCGAAGCTTACCTTCTTCTGCAGAAGGAATACAGCAGCGACCTCCACGTCAAGAAGGAGTCGGAGAAGCTGATGCTGAAGGATCTCCACAGGAGAAAGGAGACAGTATCCATCGATGACGTGCCGGAAGCCAGGAGCGACGAACATGACAGGGACGAGGAAGTTATTATAAAGGATACTTCTCCTGTTAAGAAGACTATAGATATCAGGAAGGAAATCAAGAAGCCCGACATAAAACTGGTGGGCAAGATCGACCTCGATAAGACTCTCAGGCCAAAGACTGTACAGCCTGTGAAAGCTGTTCCTCCAGAGCCTGAAAAGGAAGCTGAAAGCCCTGCCGAACCGGTAAAAAAACCAGCTGCAGAAATTGCCGCCCCCGAAATTGCCGAACCGGTAATAGAGGAAAAAATAAAGCCTCCCATCGACGTTCACATTGTTGGCAAGATCGATCTCGATAAGCTTACCGGGGAAACCAAAGCCGCTAAAAAAGAGAAAAAGGAAGCTCCCGCCCCCGCCGGGGAAGAAAAGCCACGCAAACAGAAGAAAGAGCAAGCCCCTGCAGCAAAGCAGAAGCCGACCGGAAAAGCTGTGCCCCGAACCAAAGATCCTGCCGATGTCGGACAGGAAACAGCAGCAACCACAGCAACCACAGCAGCCACAGCCGCTCCGAAAGAAAAGGAAGAAAAGAAAATCTTCAAACAGCCGGTGGAAAAACTCGTAGGCCTTACCGTTGTGGGCAAGATCACCCTGCCGGAGGAAGAAAAGAAAAAATCAGGTTATCAGCAGGTCAGCGTTGATGGAGAATCCGGCTTCAGACGTAAGAAGAAAAGAAAAAGGATTACCAAGGAGAAAGAAATTGCTCCCGTCGCTAAGCCACTTCCTGCCGACAAGAAAGACCGTCCGGCCAGGAAAACATCAGCAAGGAAGAGAGCTATCCGTACAGAGGTAGATGAAGAGGAAGTACAGAAGCAGATCAAGGAAACCCTGGCACGGCTTACTACCAAGGGAAAATCAAAAGGCTCAAGGTACCGCAGGGAAAAACGCGAACTGATAAGCCAGAAAAACCGCGAGGTGGAGGATAGGATAGAACAGGAAAAGAATATCCTGAAAGTTACGGAATTCGTTTCGTCAAATGAACTTGCCTCAATGATGGACATCCCCGTAACCGATATCATCTCCACCTGTATGAACCTCGGACTTTTCGTCTCTATAAACCAGAGGCTCGATGCAGAAACCCTTGCCCTTCTGGCTGATGAGTTTGGATACAAGATTGAATTCGTAAGCGCCGAACTGCAGGAAACAGTCAGGGAAGAGGAAGATCTGGAGGAGGATCTGGTGCCAAGGCCGCCTATAGTTACGGTTATGGGACATGTTGACCATGGAAAGACAAAACTGCTCGACTATATAAGGCGAACAAACGTGATCGCCGGTGAAGCCGGTGGTATTACACAGCACATTGGCGCCTACGCCGTTACACTCGATGACGACCGGCATCTTACATTCCTCGACACTCCCGGTCACGAGGCCTTTACAGCAATGCGGGCCAGGGGAGCCCAAATCACGGATATAGCAATCATCGTTGTGGCTGCCGACGACGGGGTCATGCCCCAGACCAAAGAGGCCATAAACCACGCCTCCGCTGCCGGCGTACCAATAGTATTTGCAATAAACAAAATTGACAAGCCCACTGCAAATCCTGAAAAGATAAAGGAAGAGCTGGCCGCGATGAACTACCTGGTCGAAGACTGGGGAGGCAAGTACCAGTCGCAGGAGATTTCGGCAAAAAACGGCCTAAATATTGACCTCCTACTCGAAAAGGTGCTTCTCGAGGCAGAGATGCTCGAACTGAAAGCCAATCCTGATAAACCGGCTGTCGGAACAGTCATTGAGTCATCTCTCGACAAGGGCCGCGGATACACGGCCACGGTGCTTGTGAAAGCAGGCACGCTGAGGGTGGGCGACATTATGATCGCGGGTTCGAACTTCGGCAATGTCAAGGCTATGTACAATGAAAGAGGAGGCAGAATTGATGAAGTAGGACCCTCCTCTCCCGCTCTCGTGCTCGGACTGAACGGAGCACCACAGGCAGGAGACAAGTTCAATGTCATGGAAAGCGAACGCGAAGCCAAGGATATAACCAACAAGAGAGCACAGCTCCAGAGGGAACAAGGATTGCGCACACAGAAACATATCACGCTCGATGAGATAGGACGCCGTATTGCTATCGGTAATTTCCAGGAACTGAATATCATAGTGAAAGGAGACGTCGACGGATCGGTGGAAGCTCTCAGCGATTCGCTTATCAAGCTTTCAACTCCCGAGATTCAGCTTAACATCATCCATAAGGCAGTAGGTCAGATCTCCGAGTCGGACATCCTTCTGGCTGCAGCATCGAACGCCATTATCGTTGGCTTCCAGGTAAGACCTTCGTTCAACGCGCGTAAGCTTGCCGAGAAAGAGGAAATCGATATCCGCCTCTATTCCATCATCTATGATGCTATCGAAGAGATCAAAGCTGCAATGGAAGGGATGCTTTCACCCGAGCTTAAGGAAGAAATAGTGGCCACCCTGGAAATCAGGGATCTGTTCAAGGTTACCAAGGTTGGAACCGTTGCAGGTTGCTACGTCAAGGAGGGCAAGATCACCAGGAATACAAAAATAAGAGTAATCCGCGACGGTATAGTGATATACACCGGCGAACTGGGTTCCCTGAAACGCTTCAAGGATGATGTGAAGGAAGTTGTCGGCGGTTATGAGTGCGGCTTGAATATAACAAACTTCAACGACCTCAAGATCGGCGACATCATCGAGGGATACCAGGAAGTGGAGGTCAAAAAGACTTTATAGCAGCTCCTGATACTGTTCCGCTGAAAGAAGCGATTCCAGCTCAGCGGGATTGGAAATCCGGATTTTTATCATCCATCCTTCGCCGTAAGGATCCTTGTTGACAAGGTCGGGCGAATCAGCCAGGGCCGGGTTAAACTCAAGTATCTCCCCTGATACTGGCATGAACAGATCGGATACCGTCTTCACAGCTTCAACGGTCCCGAATACCTCTTCCTTATCCAGAGTCTCACCTTCAGTCTCTATCTCAAGAAAAACAATATCCCCAAGTTCACCCTGGGCAAAATCGGTAATTCCTACAAACGCGAATTCACCTTCTATACGCAGCCACTCGTGGTCTTTGGTATAACGCAAATCTGCCGGTACGTTCATATCTTTGTCTTTAGTGTAAAATATTTCTGATCCTGATAAAGCTCAGCCCAAATTTATTGTTTTTTTTCAAATTCCCTTACAGGACCAACCCTGAAATCTTACTATTGCGCGAGGGTGAACTTCAGACTGAAGCCAAAATTGGTGTTGGATGTAGGGAAGGTGTTTGCCACAAAGGGATTATTCATGTTATGATCGGCAAAAATCTGGAGGTTGAAACGGTCGCTCAGTACATAATCGGCCGTTGCTCCCATGGTCATAACCTTGATCCCGGCTACAGGCTGATTAACATCCTCGATAAGCTTTCTTGCCACAGTCTTGTTATCCCTGATCGACAGATCGAGCCTTAAGTTCAGATCGCTCTTCAGCGTCTTTTGCGCACCCCCCGTCTTGAGTGTTATCCTGACATCATCAAAACGGTAACCGGCGCCAACCACCAGCTCGTTGATACGGCTGTCGGTCACCTGGTTGCCGGTGAGATTAAGTGATACCGTCCTCGATTTTCTCCATTCAAACCGAGATGTGAGATTGCTCTTCCAGTTCATGTCGACGTTTATCATCGGGCTGAACTGCTCGCTGACGGTCACGGTGCTTATCTCATACTGCTGTATGAAGTTCTTCTGAAGGTCCCTGATACTATTGATCCCGTTGCCATCAACGAAGTAATTAAGGTTGGTGGTATACGACCCGATCTGGTAAACACTCCTGTACTGATGGGTGATGTTAATGGATCTGAAAACCTTCTGAACAAACTCAAATTTCGAGAAGCCGTCGAATGTTATTCTCCAGTTGGGCATCATCCTGAAAGCCGAAGGGAAGGTCGACAGATTGACCTTATGTGGGTCCGATTTAGTATACGCGGCAAAGAAAGCAGGTATCAGAACTTCCCTCGATGTCTTTCCGTAACCGCTCTTGAAACCATCGGCCAGGGGCTGACCGGTCTCGGGATCGATGTCAGGTTCATATCCGGGATCCACCTCCCTCCTTGCCTGAGCCCTGCGGTTTGAAATGATCAGGGTATTCTTCTTGAATTCCTCGAAAGTGGCCGATACATAGTTGTTGTCCTTTGATATTTTTTCGAAGGCCGTACCCCACGATATTACCGAGATGCTGAAATTCCCGTTGATAACCCTGTTCCTGGTGCTGTCGGGGAAGTTGCCGTTGAAATCGGCGGTATAATAGGAACTTTCATTCTCCAGGAACCTCCTGTCGGCATTGATGTCGATCTTCAGCCCGGGAAATGGCTCAACAACGCTTCTTATCGACAGGTCCCTGCGGCTGTTGTACACTGCAGGTGTATTGAGAAGGGTGTCGGTTGTAAGCCAGCCGTTCGCCACTGCCTTATCAAAGAATTTCCTGTCGCTCAATCCCAGCATGAAGGGCAGACCCGGGGCTGTTACATTGTTTATCTTCGTCCCGCCAAGGAGTTTTGCCTCCGGAAGGAATCCCGGCAGGAACTGACCCTGCGATGAGGTATAAGTCATACTGACCGACCTGATACCCATCATTGCCCGCAGCATATACTCGCCGGTAACAGTTATGGGATCGCGCTTTTTGGGGACCCTTCCCTCTATTGTCACCAGGGTGCCCTCCACGGCTTCATCAGTCGTGAAATTAACCCTGTTTTCACTGACGATCTCCACATTACCCCTGACTTCGGTGCCGTCCTTCCTGGTTATAATAACCTTTACGTCTCTTGTTTTTAGATTGTGAACAAGAGGCCTCATTACCTTAGACCTGAAATTCACATTGTCCCTTGTGAATACCACGGTCCTGTATTCTGTCTGCATCCTTCTGACCGCCCCCGGCCTGGTGTTGTCCTCAACGCTCTTCAGAAACTTCGATTTAGAGTACAGGCTCGCCAGGTTGGCAGTACCCGACAACGACAACTCGTTACGGTTCCTGATTGAATTCCCCAGGTTGATGTTCATTGAATCGGGATACAGCGCTCCTGCAAGCCAGGAATAGTCAGATCCGTACCTCGCGGTGGCAGTGACCCACGAAAGCCCAGGAAGCTTGTTTATGGGAACATTGTAGGTCGCATTGATGAAATGGTTGTAGGAAGTAGTCCTTCCAAAACGCTTGATGTTAGTCATTACCGAATCGCGCCAGTTCTCGTAATCGCTCTGATACCTCCGGCGGTCGGCGGCCCCTTCCGGCTCATCGATCCTCGCTATATTCGTCGATGTGAAATCGATCTTAAGCTGCCTGGTCAGGTCGTACTTGATATCGAACATCCTGGTCCATTCAAAATCCTTCCTGAATGTCGGTGTGATCAGCAGGTTCGGGTTGTTTATATTCCTGGTCTTTACTTCATTGTAATATCTGCCAATATCTGTCCTGAACGAAATGCTCTTCGGGAAGGGATAGAAGTTGAAATCCTTTATTATCCTGAATATCGGCGAATTAAGAAATTTGACATTTCTGAACGGCATTATATTCTTTGGCTGGGCTTCATAGTTGTAATTGAGCCCTCCCTTATAGTTCCTCTCGAGGTCGATCTCGGTCCTGGTATTGCTCCTGTAAACTTCGTTGAAGGTATAGTTGACGCTGAAGTTTGCCAGGTCCCATGGCCTGGTCTTATCTCCCCTTTTGGTGATCCCGGCATTGTTTATAGAGATAGTCTTTCTCCTCGAATAATCCTCCGATATGGATTTTATTGAATCCCTCGCCTTTTTGTCGGGAGCTTCCTCGAGCGCATCCTTCAGGGTGATGTCGGGATCGAGCGGATTGTACTGCGGCTTTATCCTGGTTTCTGAATAGCCAACATATACAGGAAGCCGTACCCCGGTTTTCTCGGGGAAGAACTTGCCCAACTCCATTGTAGAGGAGATATCATACTTGAGAACCTCTTCCTTGCTCCTTTCGTTGACCTTTTTGTCGATGCTTCCCCATCCGGGAGTGCTTGCCTGCCCAACAATGTCGATAGTACCCAGGTCGGCAAGCCGGGCCTGAAGATGTGCATTGGCCGCCCATCCCCCGTCTTCCCTGAAATCACTAAGCCTTAATTCGTTCACCCATATTTCAGCCGATTTTGATTCACCGTTGTCAACACCCGGATTCCTGGTCTTTATAGGATTCCTGACACCCACCATTATAACCTTTACATTGCTAAGGTTGGGGTTCCCGCACACGTACACCCTGTTTGAATCGTCCCTGAAGGCAAACACATCGGAGATGCTCAGCGAGGCCCCGCTTTCCTGCAGCTTCCGGTTTCTTTCCTTTTTGGCCTCCTGAAGTACGGTCAGATCAATATTGAAACTGTTTGCCTCAGGCCATACGATCGCCCTTTCTTCCTCGGAGTCGTTATCATAGCTGCCGGGAGGGGTTAGCTTCAGAGGTATCTCATATTCATAAAAATTCGACTTGTAATCAGATCCCAGCCTTACAAATGCAGTGAGCTCATTATCATAGAGAGACTGGCCGGTAAGAGCTTCAGCATGTACTTCCATCCTGAGGCGGCGATACTGCCTGAAATCGAGGTTTACATTCCTGTATGCCGCGCGGGCATCTCCGTCGGCAAGATCAAGTACCTTAATAACCATCGATTGTTCGTTGAGTTGCCTGAGCTGGGGATTCTGCGGATCGACAACCCTGTTGAAGCCCGGGGGAAGCACATAGTTGACCGGCTTCTTGCCAGCATTATCCTCTATACTCACCGAACTGATCTCAAAAGTGCCGTCCTCAGGCTCGGGAACACTGATCCTCTCGCCTCCCTCCATGAAGGTGAGATTGTATTTTCTCCACTCCGCCCTGACCAGGTTAAGCTCGGCAAACCTCATTATCACCGGATCGTTGAAATTCCTGAGGAACATCCTCATGAACCTTATCGACTTGAAATCGCTGATGACTCCCACGCGCCTCTGATATTCTGTAATAGGTATCCTGAACTGATACCACTTCACCTTCGATTCGGCTCCGTTTGCCATCTTGACCGTAGGCTCTATCTCATCAACTATAAAGTTCATTCCCACCTTCATATCTTCGGGCCTCAGGCTTATCCTGTACTGATAATAGCTCTCCGTCTCATTGAGTGTATTGTCGCGGTTTATATCCTCCATGTCGGGAAGAGTGGAACCGGTTGTGGGATAAGGTTCGGACGACATCTCTGAAGTTGGCGAGTTGCCTTCCTGCCCGTTGTATTTCTTGTACCTGTCGAGTATTCCAAGCTCCTGCATATCGTAATCGGAACCCCTGAAATAGTGAAAGTCATCGTTAGAGGGGTCCTTAAGCAACTCCGTGTAGGCTTCAGGACTGAGGATACCTTCAGCTTTCTGGATATAGTCCGTTAAGAATAACTGTTCATCCTCGTTCCTGAGTCCGTCAAGACCAACGTCCTGGTACATTCTCGACTCTGAATTGTTGTCAAAGGCATGCACCACCGACTGCACCGTGGGAACTCTTCCCCACGAGGTTGAATCGACATTCTGGAGATCAGGCGAGCCGGGAAGCCCGTTCTCAAAACTCTTCCGCGAGTCCTTGAGAATGTCTTCCGAGATATTGCCGAGGTTAAAATAAAGGTCGCCGCCCTGGTGGGAGGGATCCTCAACAAAGGGATCCATCATCCAGAATTCCAGATACTGGATATTTGCCGTTTCAAAATCGCTGGTAAGAACCTCCCTCATCATACCTCCCCATCTCGACTGAGGGTCGTTGAGCAGGCCGGAGGAGTTCATACCGCGCGACAGGGAACCCGGATCGGTATCATAGTTATAGGGACCCTTCTCTCCCGGGTAATATGCAACGTTAAGCACCGATAAGGTAGTTGGGATCCCGCTGGTGCTTTCCCTGTTCGGAAAAATCTCATTCTCATATACCTCCCTTACAAAATGGCTCGACTGAGTGGAGGCATCCTGCCTGATGTGCCCGGGTGTCGAGGAACCATTTCTCAGAAACAAGGGGTCGATAACGTACCACGAGATCTTCGCCCTGTTGTATCCGCTGGCAAGATTATTATTGAGGGAAGCTTCGGGGAACAGCTGATCCTGGCCTTGCGGGATGCTTGAAATTGACCAGGCATTGAAAGATTTAAGGTCGAGCGGGATCTCACTCGACTCAAAATCATCAATATAAGAGTTGCCTGCACTTGAGATTGCGCGTGAGTGGCCAGGAATCAGCTCTGCAAATTCCCCGTTGAATGAAATGCTTGACGGTGTTTTGGTATCAAGA
Source organism: Bacteroidales bacterium (assembly GCA_034679225.1). GTDB lineage: Bacteria > Bacteroidota > Bacteroidia > Bacteroidales > VadinHA17 > LD21. The sequence goes on from JAXDBC010000023.1 coordinate 12,147, forward strand.
AGGGGGATTTTGTCAATGAGTTTTGTCAGAAACTGCGACTGCCCCCTGTATGATGTGTTTAGCCCCCAGATGGTGTTCGAAATCGGTTCTTCACCGAAATTAACCTTCTGGGTATATGGTCGTTCATTCAGGTGCAACAGCGTTGCACCCACGTTGAAATTATCCGAGAACCTGTAATCGAGATGAGTCCCCACCAGGGTCTTGGTCTGGAACCCGAAGAACTGGTTGCTCTCGAGCGAAACCTGGATGGGAGTATTCGATTCGATAAGGGCCGAATTGATGATCGTCACAACACCCATGTTGTAATCGACCGTGTAATCGGCATTTTCGGTAAGGGTAACCCCACCGGCGGTGACTATTATTGACCCGACAGGAATATTGGTGGCATTGAGCCTTATCTCCGAACCGGATTCCGACGAATATTGCCCCGTCATCTTGAACTTGTTCCTCTCGGCCATCTGCCGGGCAAGTGTCTGCGTAGAATCGTAAAGCTCCTGGAAGACATACTTTGCAGCTATCTGATTGTCGCCAATCTGTTGCTTAAGATAACTGCCGAAAGGCTCAAGCACGGGGAAGATTATCTTACCCCTGCTTACATTGATGGTGACTCCGTCGATAAAGTCAAAATATCCGTCGGGCTGACGATCCTGCTGACTGTTGAGATTATCGAGGCCAAGAACCTGAAGAAGAACTTTGTTTGCTATCCTTCCCTCGGGCAGGTAATTGATGGCATTCCCCGTCTTGTCATCTTCATAGAGAATGTTAAGCTGGAAATCACCTCTTTCGAGCCTTCCTGAACCAAGAGAATAGATATTCTTCATCATCAGATCCCAGGTAGGGTACTTCGGACTGAGAGTTGTACCCTTGATAAGTTTCAGGGTAAGAGCCTGCGGGGCCGTTATACCATCTGTAGAAAACTCTCCCACCTTGTAAACCTGACCGTTCAGGGTGTACTCATAAGCAACGGCAAGCACCTCATCGGTATTAAGTGCAGTATTCAGCGATATGTAGCCAAGTATAGGGTTCAGCGTGTATTCCCTGTCATTCAGTTTCCTTGCATTTTCTATCTTCTCAAAGTCGCGTCCAATCTGAAAACCCGGGTACAGGGAAGCAAAGACATTTATAACCTGGTCAACATCCCTCATCCCGGAATAATTTGTCTGAAGCTGATTGTAAAGCTGGTTGGCCCCGTTGTCGGGGAAGATCAGGGCTCCCGGCGGGGCCTGGAACTCAGGAACCTTGTTGTAAATATGGCTGCTGTTCTCGGCAAGGTCGGAAAAGGCCACTATGTTCCTCGTCTCATCATAACTGCTTGTCTTGTTTGTTATCCATACTTCAATCCTGGTGATATTCAGGCCGGAACTTACTGCAGGCAGGCTTTTCAGGGCGTCGTCGTAAATATCCCTGAAATGTTGTGCAAGAAAAAAGTGACGGTTTGCCTCATAGTCGTCAGCATATATCTCAAACTCGCTCAACTGGGCTCCTCCCTTGACCGAAATGGTTGATGTTTCGCCTTTCTGCTGCGACAGCACGGTGGTCATGTTCAGCCTGCCAAACTGCATCTCGGTCTTGAGCCCGAAAAGACTGTAGCTTCCGGTGATAAGCGTCCCCGGCAGAGGCAGGGTTACATCACCCACTTCTATCTTCTTGATTATCTCGTCTTCCTTGCCCGAATACTGTAGCTTTGTACGGTTCTCAAACTCAAACATGGCGTCGGTGTTGTAATTAACGCCCAACTGCATCTTGTCACCAATCGTTCCGGTGACATTCATCTGGATCTTCTCCTTGAAGTCGAAGGTTGGAATGGTTCTGAGTTTCTCGGAAAGAGTCGGATTCTGAGTTCTTGAAATGTTTATGCCGAAAACCAGCTCCGCCGATCCCTGCGGTACAATGTTTATCACATTGCTCCCGAAAACCTTGTCGAAAGTGGCTCCTCCAATCTCCAGCTGGGGTATCAGACCTGATCTGAAACCCGATGTCTCACCTCTTAACCTCGATTGCCAGTAATCCCTCATCCCCTTGTTGAACTGATAATTGCGGTATTCTTCCGGAGACATGTAAACCGGATTCCTGTAATTGAACGATCCCACCTTCTGGAAAATCATGTACTCGTTCTTGTCGGGATCATAAACTGCACCCGAAATGATGTTCGAAGGATTATTGAGGAAAAAAGCCGAACGGGATGATACATCATAGGGATTACCCGAAACATCCTGCAGCCTGAGCGGTGATCTGACCGTGGTATCGGGAAGTGATGCCGGGACTGATATCTGACTATTTACTTCAGTTGATATAAAAAGCAATGAAGTGAATAGTACAAAATATATAAATTTCAGCAGATCTTTATATGATATCCCTGATCCCAAATGAGAAAAATATTCTTATTTACAGGCTCTTAAGAGCTCTCTTGATCAGTTCCTCGACTGTCAGGTTTTTTTCATCCCTGATGATCCTGTCGAGTACCTTCAAAACAGCGCTTTTGCCAAACCCAAGCATCACTAATGCTGATAACGCCTCTTCACGTTTGGTATTGTCTGTAAATACAAATATTTCACCTGTTCCGGTCGGCTTTCCGACCTTGTCCTTAAGATCAACAATTATTCTTTGCGCGGTCTTCAGTCCTATACCCTTAACTCCCTTGAGAATATTGACATCTGCACTTAAAATTGCCTTTTCAAGCTCGTGGTGAGTGAGCGATGAGAGCATCATTCTGGCAGTGGCGGCACCAACCCCCGACACGGTGATCAGCAGCCTGAACATTTCTCTTTCCTCCCTGTCGGAAAAACCATAAAGCTGTTGGCTGTCCTCCCTGATTACCTCATGTACAAGCAGCTTGCATTCGGTTTTTCCCTCAAGCCGCGAATAGGTCGTCAGCGAGATATTGGCAAACCAGCCAATCCCCCCGTTATCAATGATTATAAAAGCGGGTGTCAGTTCTGCTATCCTGCCTGTAATATAATCGATCATAAGTGCTGATCGGAGTTAGGGATTTCCGGAGGAAGCTCATCGACCCTGTCGCTGAGGATCTCTATATCCTGATGTGTTAGGGGATTCCGGCTTATCTCGGCATAAAGCTGCCTGTTCCTGAAAATATCGCGGGCAAGAAACAAGGCATGGCGAAATGAGCTTTCGGAAGCTTCACCCTTACCGGCTATCTGATATGCAGTACCATGAACGGGAGAGGTCCTTACCCAAGGCAGCCCGGCCGTGAAATTAACTCCGGTATCAAACGACAAAGCCTTGAAAGGAATCAGTCCCTGGTCGTGATACATTGCCAGTATAGCATCAAACTTCGTAAATGAACCTGAACCGAAAAACCCGTCGGCAGGAAAAGGACCGAATGCAAGAATATTATCCCGTACAACCTGCTGAATAGCCGGAACGATGATGTCTTCCTCCTCCCTCCCGATCAGGGAATTGTCGCCAGCATGAGGATTCAGTCCGAGAACCGCTATCCTGGGTTTGCGGATTCCAAAATCGACCAGCAGCGACTGATTCATCAGTTTTATTTTTCGTATAAGAAGGCCGGCACTTATAAGCCCCGGGACTTCCCTGAGAGGCACATGACCTGTTGCCACTCCTATCCTGAGGCTTTCACTTACCAGGAACATCAGCACATCTTCAACTTCCGCCTTTTCCATCAGATATTCCGTGTGACCGCGGAAGCGGAAAGCGTCCGACTGTATATTGTTCTTGTCGATAGGAGCTGTAACGAGCACATCCACCTTGCCGCTCTTCAGGTCGGCGACAGCTTTTTCGAGTGAGGCAAACGCGGCTTCTCCACCCTGAGTAGTCGATTTTCCCAGCTCAACCCTTACGTTATCGTCGAGACAATTAATAAGGTTAGCTTTCTGATGATGGGCTTCCTCGGCCGATCGGATGTTATTGAAACTGAAATTATTAATATTCAAGGCCTTGCGGTGATATGCCGCCACCTTGGGAGAGCCATAGACTACCGGAATGCAGCAATCGTTGATCTCCGTGTCCATAAGGGTCTTGATAATGACTTCATACCCAATGCCATTAATATCACCTTGCGATATCCCTGCAACTATTTTTTTTTCGTCCATTATTCATTGATTTTATTAGTTAGAACGGAGGCATACTTTCTCAGAAACTCCGCGAGCAACCTGGCACCAGTACCTGGTCCATCCTTAAGCCTGTAATAGTCATCCTTCTTAAGCAGACCCGGGCCGGCAATATCAAGATGGATAAGAGGATATTCGGCAAAACGTTCAAGAAACTTGCCGGCGGTAATGGCTCCGGCTTCCCTGCCTCCTATATTCCTTACATCGGCAATATCCGATTTGATTAGTTCGCCGTATTCATCCCAGAAAGGCAGTTCAGCAGTCCTCTCATATACTTCATTGCCCGCCTCTTCCAGCATCCTGAAGTATTTCCTGTCGGCATTCCCCATAACGGCAACTGCCTGTATTCCAAAAGTCATTGCAGCCGAACCCGTAAGTGTCGCCACATCTATTATCAGTTCTGGCCTGTATAAGGAAGCATAGCTGATGGCATCGGCAAGCAGGAGTCGTCCCTCGGCGTCGGTGTTGGCAACCTCAACGGTCATCTTGTTGAACATGGTAATGATCTCACCCTGGGTATAGGCATTGCCGCCCGGACGATTGTCGGTGGCAGGAACCAGACCGACAACATGAACCGGCAGATTTGCCCTGGCAATGGCGCGCATTGCTCCCGCGACAGCAGCAGCACCTGCCATGTCTCCCTTCATGTTCTCCATATAGTCACCTGGTTTGAGATTAAGTCCGCCGGTGTCGTACACAATCCCCTTGCCCACAAGCACAACAGGATGAGTGTTAAGCGCCTCTTCCGGCTTCCATTCAAGAATGCAGAAAACCGGAGGATCAACACTTCCCCTGTTAACGGCCAGAAGCCCTCCCATCTTAAGGGCTTCAATCCTGCCCTTGTTAAGAACCTCAACGCTGAATCCCGATTCTTCCCCGATCCGCCTTATTTCATCAGCCAGCGCCGGAGCATTCAGATGGTTAACAGGTTCATTGATGAGATTCCTGATCAGCCATACCGAAGCAGTAATATCAGCAAGCCATTTAATCTCATCATCATCAGGACCTTCGTAGAAAAGTATTTTTGAGGGATAAACGGCTTTATCCTTTTCGGCAACTGAAGTCTTGTACTTGTCGAACGAGTAGAAACTCAGAAGAAGACCTTCGGCAAAAGCGGATACCGCTCCCGCGAAAGCCTTATGGCCTGCAATAACAAGCGAATCATGCTTGTTCGATCTTATCACCTTCCTCAGAATGAAAGCCGTCTTGCGAAGCTCCTCCTTCTTCCTGTATTCCGGATAAGAGTCCTTGATCCTGACTATATACGTTTGCCTGAAATATGAATTAACAACTACATACTCTTCATCTGCCTGAAGCTGTTTGAGAGCATAATCCTTCTCCGCTGCTGACAGATTCAGCCATCCGGGGAGTCCGTTTTCTCCCGTGATGCAAATAACCGACTGATCGGGAGCTATTTGTGAAATCCTGTTTAATTCGGGTAGTTTTTGCATAAGCTGAAATTTTTGAAGCAGTAAAGTTAATTAAATTATTCATTGCATATTTTGCAATGAATTACCTTTGACGGAACTGCTTATACTTTACCCGGAATGATTAAAATATGGAACTTGACTACCTGTATAAAAAGGCCCTCGACCTCTTACCCCTGTCTGTTGAAGAGGGAACTTTCCTCTATCGGCATGCACCGTACGGGGAACTGATCTATATCGGGGATACACTAAGGCAGATTCACGTACCGGGGAAAAATGCCGGATGGATGATCGACAGGAATGTCAATTTAACAAATATATGCTTATCCCGCTGTAAGTTCTGCAATTTTTGCCGCCGGGAGGACGATCCCGATGCCTATGTGACTACGATAGGAGATTACAAAAGGAAAATAGATGAGCTGTATTCCCTGGGCGGCGACCAGATACTTCTACAGGGGGGAATGAATCCCGATCTGGGACTGGATTTTTACACGGAACTGTTCAGACAGCTTAAGGAACTCTATCCCTCCCTTAAACTGCATGCACTGGGCCCCCCCGAAATAGTATATCTGTCAAAAAAGGAAAAGCTGCCGTACGCGACTGTCCTGGAACGGCTTGTGAAAGCAGGACTCGACTCTCTGCCTGGAGCCGGAGCGGAAATCCTGTCCGACAGGGTGAGAAAGATTGTATCCCCGGCCAAGGCAACAACGGAAGAATGGCTCGGAGTGATGCGCGAAGCCCACAGGATGAACCTGCCCACCTCGGCCACAATGATGTATGGTCATGTTGAAACCACTACAGAAAGAATCGAACATCTTGTCAGGCTGAGGGAGTTGCAGGAAGAAAGGCCGGAAGGAAGCTACGGATTCATTGCCTTCATCCCCTGGCCTTTCCGGGATGAGGGAACCCTGCTCACCAGGAGACATGGAATAAAAAGCAGCTATACTGCACCGGATTATATCAGGCTGATTGCTGTCAGCAGGATTATGCTCAACAATATTACAAATCTACAGTCGTCGCTTCTGACCGTGGGAAAAGAAGTTGCAATTCTTTCGCTTCACGCCGGGGCAAACGACCTCGGATCAATAATGATTGAGGAAAACGTAGTCAGCTCGGCAGGATCAGATAATCGCTTCGATGCGGAAGAAATTCAGGCTGTCATAAGGGAAGCAGGCTATGTTCCGGTGAGAAGGAACCAGAAATACGAAACGGTATAAGAAGCACAGGGCTTGCTCCCTTCGGTCGCTGTCTTTACGCTACGCTGTCTCACTCCCTTCGGTCGTTGTCTTGCGGTCTTGCAGTCTTGCGGTCCCTGCTAGAAAGGACTCCACTGAACACTAAACCCTGAACCTTAACGCTAAACGTCTCGAACCTTGAACACCGAACTTTCAACTTTCATCTGAGCCGCATGCCGTTCAGTTATAACAATGTTATAACATATTTCGGGCTTAATTTCTGACAGCTAAATACATAGGACAAGACCGCAAGACCGCAAGACCCTGGAATGTATTATTAATTACAGGAGAAGTTTAAACAATTAGCAAATAACAATTAGCAAATAACAATTAGCAAATAACAATTAACAATTAACAATTGCGTGAAACTGTTAAACTTACACGACCTGCAAGACTTGCATGACCTGCAAGACTTAATCTTCCCGCAAGACCATATACAAAAAAAGGGCTGTGTTCCAGCCCTGATATACCTTGTAAGAATTAATATAATCCTATTTCGTAGCTTCTTTCTCGCTGTCGGAATCAACTTTAGAAGCCTTCTTGAATTCCTTCATGCCCTGGCCGATACCTTTCATCAGTTCGGGAATCTTACGGCCGCCGAACAAAAGCACGATAACAAGCAAAATAAGAATTATCTCAGTTAAACCTATCCTTCCCATCTCTTTAATTTTTTAATTTATGCAAAGTTAAAAAAATACTACGTTATTTTACCCTGAGGCAAAAATATATCTTAATTCCTTATCAGCCTCATTATATCATTCCCGTTGGCCAGGATAAGCAGGCCAAGAAGTATTATCATCCCGGTTATCTGTGCATATTCCAGGAATTTGTCACTTGGTTTCCTTCCGGTGATAACCTCGTAAAGCAGGAACATGACATGTCCGCCGTCGAGAGCCGGTATGGGAAGTATGTTCATTACGGCAAGTATGATTGATAGAAGTGCCGTCAGGTTCCAGAATGATTGCCAATCCCATACCCCGGGGAAGATACTCCCGATAGTGATGAATCCCCCAAGCGACTCATAGGCTTTCGTGTGTTTTGAGAATATAACCCTGAACTGCTTGACATAGTTGCCAATAGTCTTGAAGCCCTTGCTTACTCCGGCAGGTATTGATGCAAGGAACCCGTAATTAACCGTCTTCAACTCGAAGATCTGCGCATAGGTGCGGGAGCTTCCGACTCCCAGGGTGCCATTGGCGGTAAGCACAACCGGAATGTCGATCCGGTTCCCGTTCCTGATTGCATTCACAGTTACCTCCCTGCCCCGGTTCCGGGAAAGATAGGCCTGAAATTCATCAAACCACTGGAAATTATTGCCGTCAACGCCTGTGAACTCGTCGCCTTCAGCCACCCCCGCAAGCTTCGCGGGCGATTCCTTGGCGAATCCCGAAACAACATAGGGCCTGAATGGAGTTCTTGGCTCCAGACGTCCTTCTCCCTTAAGCATCCCGGCAATGAACTCAACCGGTATGGGCAGGCTGATAATCTCCCCGTTTCGCTCAACCTGTATGGTCTCACGGTCGTTGAGTATTATGTCTGCAGATATCTCATTGAAATTCTCAATCTTGATATTATCAACCGAAACGATCATGTCTCCGTTCCGGAGGCCGATTGAATAGCCGGCCGAGTCGGTAACAATACCATACTTTACATTAGCATTAGGAAGGTAAGTCTCTCCCCACGCGTAAAGCACCCCGACATAAATCATAAGGGCTGAGATGAAATTAAATATGACGCCGGCCGTCATGATCAGCAGTCTCTGGCCGGCAGGCTTCGACCGGAACTCCCACGGCTGGGGAGGCTGTTTCATCTGTTCCTTGTCCATCGACTCATCAATCATTCCTGATATCTTCACGTAACCCCCCAGGGGAAGCCAGCCTATTCCGTATTCAGTCTCTCCCACCTTCTTTTTAAAAAGCGAGAACCAGGGATCGAAGAAAAGATAGAACTTCTCAACTCTTGTTTTGAAGAGCTTGGCAAACAGGAAATGTCCAAACTCGTGGATAATAACAATTATTGAGAGGCTCAGCAGAAATTGAAGTATCTTGATTAATACGGTCATGATTGTTTACATAGTTCGTTAATATAATTCCGCGCTTCGGTCCTGGCCATCGAATTGGTGGTTTCCAGAAATCCCAGTCCGGGTGAAGCCAGGTATTCCGTTGTTTCCATGGTATGCTCCACTACATCCGACATCTGCAGAAATCCTATTCTTCCGGCAAGAAAAGCGTTGACAGCCACCTCATTGGCTGCATTCAGGATGCAGGGCATGTTTCCGCCTTCGTTCAGGGCATGGTATGCAAGCCTAAGGTTGCGGAACCTGTTAAGATCGGGAGAAAAGAACGACAGCGGGCTGCTGCGGCTGAGATCCAGTTTTGGAAGATCAGATGCGAGCCTGTCGGGATAACTCAGTGAATACAATATAGGAACCCGCATATCCGGCACACCCATCTGGGCCTTCACCGATCCGTCGGCGAAGTGAACCATCGAATGGATTATGGACTGAGGATGGATTATAACTTCAATTTTTTCAGGGGGAATATCAAACAACCATCGTGCCTCTATTACCTCGAGTCCCTTGTTCATGAGTGATGCCGAATCGATGGTCACCTTGTTGCCCATTTGCCAGTTGGGATGCTTAAGGGCTTCCTGGGGCTTCACTTTTTCAAGCATCTCCATTGTATAATTCAGGAAGGGGCCTCCCGAGGCGGTAAGGGTGATTTTTTCAACAGGATTTCCCATTTCTCCTGCAAGGCATTGAAATATGGCGGAGTGTTCCGAATCGACCGGAATGATCCTGCTTCCCGATTCCTTGACAAGCTTTTTTATTATTTCACCCGCGATAACCAGGGTTTCCTTGTTTGCAAGGGCAATCCTCTTGCCCGCCTTTATAGCTGAAATGGCAGGTTTAAGCCCGGAATACCCAACCATGGCTGCAACAACCAGGTCGATATTGGAAGCGCTTACAACCTGTTCAATAGCTTCATCGCCGGCATAAACCTTGATCGGGTAATCCCTCAAAGCTTCCCTGAGCTTCTGATAATGCGACTGGTCACCTATGACAACCATGTTGGGCTGCCAGGTAATTGCCTGCTGGGTAAGCAGTTTTATGTTGGAGCCTGCAGTCAGTACTTCAACCGAAAACTCACCGGGATATCTGGATATGACATCCAGGGTCTGGGTGCCAATCGAGCCTGTCGATCCGAGTAAGGCAATTTTCTTTGGCATAGGAACCCTGATATTAGAAGATAACGTATTTTTCCGGATCAAGCGGGCTCCCCTTGTACCAGATTTCAAAATGAAGATGGGGTCCGGATGTATAAATTTCGCCCGAGTTACCCACAATCGCTATTGCTTCACCTGTCCTGACCAGATCGCCTGTTTCCTTAAGCAGTGAAGCATTATGCTTGTATATCGACACAATATTGTTTGCATGCTGTACCTCTATAACATATCCCGTTTCCCTCGTCCAGCCTGTGAAAATAACAGTGCCTGCAAGGGCTGCATCCACCTGCGCCTTGGGCCTGGTGACTATGTCGGTGCCGAAATGACTTTTAGCCTGATCAAATTTGCCTGACACGATACCCCTCACCGGAGGAAAGAAATGAAGACTGGCAAGGCTTGTTTCATACTCAGTAGCCTGATTCTGGGAAATGCTGTACCTGCTTTCTGTTTCAATCTGCACTCTCAGGGCCGAGTCTTCAGGTGAGCTTCGGAAGGAGATATTGTTGTAGTTGGCTGTAGTATCGCGCAAGACCATTGAACTGGCCGGCCTTTCTCCGGCAATAATGGAATTCAGGTTCTCAAAATAATGATCCCTGAGAGCAAGTTCCCTTTCAAGCGAATCGAGCCTGATGGCATTAAGTAAAATGTCCCGGCGCATTGTCACATCGGGGTAACCGGGAATCAGCTCCCTCAGGTTCGTGAAAGAAATAAGAGATGCAGTTGCTATGATGATGAAGAATACCACGAAGAAAACAAGCAGGAAAGCATTGTACCTGGTCAGCTTTATCCGCCATAGCTCTTCAAAGGTTGTATCATTGGTCACGGCAAACTTGAACTTGTCGCGCCAATTGGTTTTCTTCTTATCGCTTTTAGCCATATTTATTCAATGATTGCCTGCAAAGATAATAAACCTCAGACAACCTTGACAGCTTTGTCTTCACTTTGCCATAATCCATGCTTTGAGCAGACCGACATCGCGCACAGATTCATAGATACGTCAGGCGCTACAATATGAAAATCTATTTCGAAATGGCCCGGCAGATTGCCGTATACGCCAGGTGTATAACGGGCCTCGGCAAGAAGTGTCTCCCGGTTCCAGAGCTGTATAAGGATTATTGAATGGTCGTATTCATCAGGATGGGGATATTCGTTCCCGATTCTGACCTTTACGACAAATTTTTCAGCTCTTCTTACTTCATCTGCACAAATTACGTAAGGCATGTGACGGTCGAGATAATCACGTTTCAGTTCCTTCTCTTCCTTTTCTATATTCAGTGCTTGAAATATTCGCGGCATGTCGTTTCTTGTTTGATTAACAGACAAAAATAATTCTTATTACATTTTAATTTGTCATTTCCCGGAGAAATATTATCTTTGCACGCGTATATTGCGGGGTGGAGCAGTGGTAGCTCGTTGGGCTCATAACCCAAAGGTCGGAGGTTCGAATCCTCCCTCCGCTACAAAGAAAAAGCCCTGTCGCGTTAGCGGCGGGGTTTTTTATTTCGAGCTGAGCATCAGACGCAGTTTGAATGCTAAGTGAAGAAATAAAAAACACCGACAGACGCCGAAGGCGGATGCAGGGCTTTTTCTTTGGGCTGTTATCCCCCTGAGGAACGCGAGCGAAGCGAGCAATCCTTCCTTTTTTTACCCCCATTCCCCTAAAGGGGGCCTAAAACCAAACATAGTATGTGAACCTCTGCAACTTCGAGCCTATCCCTTGATGAAATCCCCCCTGAGGATCATGCACATAATCCTCATCTACACATCAAATTCTCATTAATTCTTTTGAAGACTGAATGAAATTTTATTCGATCTTCAGAGCTGTTGCAGGATTGATTCCTGTTGCCTTATATGCCTGGAAACTCACCGTAAGAAATGCGATCAGGATCGCCCCTGCGGAAATTAGACTAAATA
>JAXDBC010000024.1:0-27554 GCA_034679225.1 Bacteroidales bacterium
AAACATGTAGAGCCAAGGCATGCCTTGGCTCCACAACATTACAATACGGATGCGAAAAATTAATATTTATTAATATGGCATTCCACCGCCCATTCCCTGAGGAGGCATCGGAGGCTGCTTTTCTTCCTTCTCGTCAACAACAACCGCTTCGGTTGTAAGGAACATGCCTGCAACTGATGCTGCGTTCTCGAGGGCTACCCTTACTACCTTAACAGGATCAATAACACCAGAGTCGTAAAGTTTCTCGAACTTGTCGGTCTGGGCATTGTAACCATAGTCGCCCTTTCCTGACTTGACGGCCTGTACAATGACAGCGCCTTCTTTGCCTGCATTGACTGAAATCTGACGCAGAGGCTCCTCTATGGCGCGCTTGATTATTTCAATACCGGTTGTCTGGTCTTCGTTTTCGCCCTTGAGTTTTTCGAGTGATGAAATGGCGCGGATATAAGCCACACCGCCTCCGGGAACAATACCTTCCTCGATGGCAGCACGGGTTGCATGAAGTGAATCATCAACGCGGTCCTTCTTGTTCTTCATCTCAACTTCAGAAGCTGCACCAATATAAAGAACAGCTACACCGCCTGACAGTTTTGCAAGACGCTCCTGCAGTTTTTCCTTGTCATAATCGGAAGTGGTGGTGGTCATCTGCTGCTTGATCTGTCCTATCCTTGCCTGAATCATTTCCTTGTCGCCGAAACCGTTTACAATGGTAGTGTTCTCCTTGTTAACAGTCACTTTTTCAGATGTTCCGAGCATATCAAGAGTAGCATGCTCAAGCTTGAGGCCTTTTTCTTCCGAAATAACTGTTCCGCCTGTCAGAATGGCAATGTCTTCAAGCATCTCTTTCCTTCTGTCACCAAAACCCGGAGCTTTAACGGCACAAACCCTGAGGGAGCCGCGAAGCCTGTTCACAACGAGAGTTGCAAGAGCTTCTCCTTCAACATCCTCTGAAATAATAAGAAGCGGACGACCGTTCTGGGCAGTGGCTTCAAGAATGGGAAGCATATCTTTCATCGAGGAGATCTTCTTGTCGTAAATCAGGATGAAGGGATTCTCAAGGTCAGCTTCCATCTTCTCGGTGTTTGTAACAAAATAAGCCGAGATATAACCGCGGTCAAACTGCATACCCTCGACAACCTCAACGGACGTGGTGGTTCCCTTGGCTTCCTCTACGGTGATAACACCTTCTTTTTTAACCTTTTCCATTGCCTCAGCAATGAGCTTGCCTATCTCAACATCGTCGTTGGCAGAAATCCTCGCAACCTGTTCGATCTTGCTGAGGTCATTGCCGACAACCTGAGCCTGTGATTTCAGATGAGCAACAACTTTTTCAACTGCTTTGTCGATACCTCTCTTAACATCCATCGGGTTTGCACCGGCAGTGATGTTCTTCAGACCAACAGAGATAATTGCCTGGGCAAGAACAGTTGCGGTTGTGGTTCCGTCGCCGGCAATGTCACCGGTTTTTGATGCAACTTCCTTTACCATCTGGGCGCCCATATTCTCATAGCCATCCGACAGTTCAATGTCCTTGGCAACGGTCACTCCGTCCTTCGTAACATGAGGAGCTCCGAATTTCTTTTCAAGAACCACATTGCGGCCCTTGGGTCCAAGGGTTACCTTTACTGCATTCGCTAACTTGTCAACTCCTTCTTTAAGCTGAGCACGAGCTTCAATATCGAATTTAATCTCTTTTGCCATATTTTCTAAGATTTAATGGTTTGCGTTAATTACTGAATGAAAAGAATGTCGGACTGTGATATGAGAAGATAATCCTCATTGTCGATGTTAAGTTCCTGGCCTGAATACTTGCCATAAAGAACCACATCCCCCTTCTTAACCTCCATCTCTTCATCTTTTTTCGGAGCTCCAACCATGACTACCGTGCCCTGACGAGGTTTTTCCTTTGCTGAATCCGGAATAATTATACCGCTTGCAGTCTTAGCTTCAGCTTCATGAGGTTTTACAAGAACCTTCCCAGCCAATACCTTTCCTTTTACTTGTGCCATGTTTATTTAGTTTTAAAGTTAATGATTTGATTTCTGCCTCTACTTTTAGCGAAATTTATGCCAAACGCTTTTTTACTGACACTCGCTGCATCAGAACGACATTTTATCGGTCATATCCTGACAAATTCCACTCAGCCTACATGACATCCTGACATATACTGTTAAATATCAACACTATAGTCTTTATAAAAACAAGGTGTCAGTTTATGACAAACTGACACCTTGTTTAATATATTTATTACAATGTCCTTAGTTCTCAGGCTGTTGTTCGTTGCCGGCAGGCGTTGAAGCCGGCTCTGACGGAACAGCTGTCGGTAGAGTGGGGATGGCATTGGGGTCAACAGCGTTCTGAATCGAATTCTCAATCCTTGAACGCTCTGCGCCCGATCCCCGGGGTATGGTGGCAGTCGCCACAACACAGAGAATAAGTATCGAGGCAGCCAGGGTCCATGTTGATTTTTCAAGAAAATCAGCGGTTTTCCTGATCCCCATCGACTGTCCGGCAGAAGTGAAGTTGGCAGCCAGACCACCGCCTTTGGAATTCTGTACCAGCACTATCAATACCTGAAGAACGCAGGCTATTATTATTATGACTGAAACAAAAATGTATATTCCCATTTCTATGCTATTTAATTATCTCTCTTATCTTTTCAATTTGAGCCGCAAAGTAACCACTTTTTTCCGGAAATTTCAAACATAATTTTTCATAAATATCTATCGCCTTGGAATAATAACCCTGGGTTACATAGATCCTTGCCAGAGTTTCGGTGACAAATCCTCCCTGTTCTTCGGTAAACGGTTTCGAAAGATCCTCATTCGGGACAACCGGTTTTTCGGCATGAGGGACTATCCTCGGATTAGCCATAATGAACCGGTCAATAAGATCAGCCTGTGCTTTCTTCTTAAGCTCGCTTTCAGGAATGGCGGGTTCCTCCTCTGCAGCAACAGCATCTGCTTCCACCGCCGGCTCTCCTGAAAGTGTAAAAGAGAATCCGGGATCCATAAAGAACACATCTTCTTCCTCCTCTGTTGTCTCTGCTTCTTCAGGGCTCACCGACATGAACAGCGGTGAGTCAAGATCGATGTCGTCCGTTCCCGGATCAAGGGTTCCGACAACAGTCCTTTCAAGGATGTTAGCCATACTGTCGGGCTGGTCCTTCACCGGTCTGGGCCTCGAATCCTTTTCTATCTCATCTATCAGGTCCTGACTGTTAAGCGCCGATTCAAGGACGGTCTGGGCCAGATCACCAGCGATGGTTTCAGGGACACTTTCAGTTGTTTCAATGACCGGCTCACTGGCAGGTACTGCTTCAGAATCAAGTTCAACCCCGACAGGTTCAGGCTGAACCGGCGCGGCCGGAACGGCAACCACCTCCGGAGGAAGGGAAGGGATCTCCTTTTCAATTATTGAAGGAGCAATCCGCAGAAAGTTGAAAAGCACCTCTCTGTCGGCAATGTGAATAGCAGAATTCCTCAGCTGATTTTCGAACCTGATATCCGAATTATCCTTTAGTCCCTTCAGAAGCAACAGATGGGCTGTCTGAAAATAAGGATATATGTTTACCAGTTCACTCAATTCAGCGAGAACCTGCCTGTCGGCAGGCGCATTTCCATCCATCAGGTTAAGAAAGTCGCCTTTATTCATTGTAAACCTACCAGTTAACGAAAGCAGCGTTGAAGATGTCCTCAACAAGCATCTCCACGATCTTTTCAGACAATTCGTTTTCCACGTCGCTAAGATTGCTCATACTGCTGTAATCCTCAAATCTTGAAAAAGTCTGTTCAAAGCTCTTCTCCGGGTCTGCCACATTTGTGAACTTCACCCTGACTGATATGGTAAACCGGTTCACAGCAGCGCTTGCATCAGCGGAAACCGTATGCGGCCTGGTGTTGTAGTCAATTATTTCTCCCTCAAAATTAGCATCTCCAAGACCATTCACAATAGCCAGGTTTGTCTGCGCTTTACATTTATCAATAAGCTCGTCTGTTATGGTCTGGCTTAATCCCGGCTGCACAAGGCTCGCCCTGTTCTGGAAATACTGGATGCTCACACTGCTTAACCCTGTTGTGCTTGCACCTGAAAATGAATAGATGCCGCATCCGGGCAGGGCCAGGGCCAGAAGAACGGTAAGGAGCCTGAAGGCCGGGAGTTCCGGTTTCAGCACTATATTCCTACATTTCAATTTCATACTCCTTGATTTTTCTGTAAAGCGTGCGCTCCGAGATACCCAGTTCCTGGGCAGCAAGCTTCCTCTTGCCGTTGTATTTTTCCAGGGCTTTCTTTATCATCTCTATCTCCTTGCCTGTAAGGGAAAGCGATTCCTCAACCACTTCCTCGGTGTCCTGGATATTGGTCCTCGGCAGGGGAGTAAAATCCATATCCTGATGATCAGCAGAAGAAACAACTGCTTCACTCCTTCCGGTATCCCTGATCAGGTTCTTTATCAACCCTGAATTGCTCTCATGAAACCTGAGATCGACATCACCCGATTTTATAAGATCGAGAACAAGATTCTTCAGGTCGTTCATGTCGCTCTTCATATCGAAAAGGATCTTATACAGTATCTCACGCTCTGACGAGAATGACTTATCGTCGTCCCTTTTTATAACTGCCGGAAGCTTGACCCCCGTATAATCGGGAAGGTAAGTATGCAGCACCTCATAACTGATCTCCCTCTCGTTTTCAATTATTGAAATCTGTTCGGTTATATTCTTAAGCTGACGCACATTCCCGGGCCATGAATACCTTATAAGAAGATTCTTTGCTTCATTACTCAGACGAATGGACGGCATACGATACTTCTCGGCGAAATCGACCGCAAACTTCCTGAAAAGAAGAAAGATATCCTCTCCCCTTTCCCTCAGCGGCGGTATCTTTATCGGGACAGTATTTAACCTGTAGAACAGGTCTTCCCTGAATCTGTCATGCTCAATGGCTTTCGACACATCAACATTGCTTGCCGCTATCACCCTTACATTGGTTTTCTGAACTTTCGAGGAGCCGACACGGATGAACTCACCGGTTTCGAGAACCCTTAGCAGACGGACCTGCGTTGACAGAGGCAGCTCGGCAACCTCATCGAGGAAGATGGTACCGCCGTCAGCAACCTCAAAATACCCTTTTCTGCTTTCCGTGGCTCCGGTGAAGGCTCCCTTTTCATGACCAAAAAGCTCCGAGTCGATTGTCCCTTCAGGTATTGCTCCACAGTTAACCGCAATGTAGGGGCCATGCTTTCTGGCGCTGTAACTGTGAATCACCTGCGGAAAGGACTCCTTTCCGGTGCCGCTTTCTCCCGTAATGAGCACCGACAGATCGGTGGGGGCCACCTGAACGGCTATGTCAATAGCCCTGTTAAGCCCCGGATAGTTGCCAATAATACCAAACCTCTGTTTTATGCTCTGAATATCTTTCATATCCGTTAAACGCTGGTGCGAATTTAAGATATTTTTGAAACAAAGGGAAATGGTATTTTCGTAAATTAGTGCCATGAAGCACTCAGGAGAATTTCACATCGCAGGCATTATTCCTGCAAGATACGCATCAACAAGGTTCCCTGGGAAACCTCTTGTTATGATAGCAGGAAAATCAATGATAAGAAGAGTTTATGAACAGGCATCCCTCGCTCTCGACATGGTCTGCGTTGCCACTGATGACCAGAGAATCCATGACGCCGTCACCGCATTCGGAGGCAAAGTTGTTATGACCTCACCCCATCACCAGAGCGGCACCGACAGATGTGCAGAGGCTGCTGACAAAATCGCCGTAATGGAAGGGATAATCCCTGATGCTGTGATAAATATCCAGGGAGACGAACCATTTATAAGACCTGAACAGATTGACCTTCTTGCATCCTGCTTTGACGACCCTTCTGTTGAAATAGCAACCCTGGTACGAAAGGTGGAACCGGATGACGACCTGAAAAATCCCAATCACCCAAAAGTGGTTCTCGACCTCTCAGGAAATGCAGTCTACTTCAGCCGGTCGGTGATCCCCTACCTCAGGGATGTCCCTGAAGCTGAATGGCCCTCCAGACATACCTATTTCAAGCATATAGGACTTTACGGATACCGGACCGATATTCTGAAGAAACTTACTTCATTGCCACGAAGTCCCCTCGAAAAAGCAGAATCGCTAGAACAAAACAGATGGCTCGAGAACGGATTCAGGATCAGAACCAAAGTTACCTTATGGGAAAGCATCGGGATCGATACCCCGGAAGATCTGGAAAGAGTGGAAAAAATTCTTTGATCAGAAAAATAAAAATGCCTACCTTTAGCAAAGTTTTCGACACAGAACAGGAACAGGGTGCTTATGAAGCATTTTCTACTTATCATTTTCATATCGTTTATCCCTTTAACCCTTCACTCCCAGAAGGATAGCACCAATGTCGTCAGAAATTATCCACAAAAGACCTTTACCAGGGAAAGCCCTGTAACAAATATCACAATCTACCCGGTGCCCGTCAGAGATAATACCTTTTCAATAAAAGCCGACAGGGAAATGACAGCGGTGAAAGTGACAAATATGATAGGACAGGATATTTTCAGAACCAGGTATACTAATCCAGTTGCTGCTGCTAAAGTCTTGCTTAAGAACCCTGCAAGAGGGATGTACCTGGTGACAATCGGATTTGCCGACGGTACAAGAATAGTCAGGAAAGTAATGATAGAGAATCCGGAGTAGTTGTTTCAATCCGGATTAGCGGATTTGGGGAAATTTCCGCACACCTCTTTATATTTTAACAAATATGTTTACAAACCGGGAAACAATCTCTTTTGCTGATTGTTAATCTTAAGGAGTAATGGATATTTAAATTATTTATCTCAGACAGCCATGGAAGAAGGGACAAATGTTTTCTCGATCAAGGATCTGGAAAACTTTTCAGGGATCAAAGCACATACGATCAGGATATGGGAGAAGAGATACAGGATACTGGAACCCGACCGGACCGAGTCAAATATCCGCAGTTACAGCGAAACTGAACTGAAAAAGATATTGAACGTTGCCTACCTGAACAGAAACGGACTGAAAATCTCCAAAATAGCGAAGCTGAGCGAGGACGAACTCACCGCGAGGGTGATGACCATCAGCAGTCGTCACGAAACAGGTGAGAACAGCCCGGGCAAAATACTGAAGTCAGGCATTAGTTTCAATGAATACCAGCTCAGGGAAGCTGTTGACCCCTTTGTAAGAAAATACGGGCTCGAAGAAGCCTATTTAAAATACCTGCATCCCCTGCTTGAAAAAGCCAGGCTGCTCTGGCAGACGGGTGGTTTTTCAAGAGCCCAGGAACAATTTGTCAGGAATGTGATCAGACAGATCCTTATCCTTGAGGACATCAGCCTTAAAGCTCCTGCCGTGAAACCAAAGGCATCGGTTGCCATGATCAATACATCTGACAACCTGTCAGAAAACAATTTCTTGTTCTACAAATACTTACTTAGAAAGAGAGGCTTCGATACAATATTCACCGGCGGTATCCTGCCTGCCTCAGAGGTGATAGAAATACATAAGATAAAACATTTCGAATACCTTATAGCCAATTCATATTCATTCGACTTCTCAAAAAAGAAGATAAGCTATTTCAGCAGCATCGGAAAGTCACTTCTGATAAGGAAAATTATCTTTACCGATTATCCCGTGTCAGATGAGAAGAGAATTCCCGGAAATATTAGAATTCCCGGAAATATTATAATCACAAGAAATCCTGAGGAATTCCGAACGGCTGTCGACTCACTGAAATAAAAACCCGGATGCCGGCAATGTGGCGGCATTCAGTTTTGATCATTCCTTACTTCCCGTATCGTATGTCCCTGAAAGAAGAGCCCTGAAATAGTCTGCTTCACTGTCGAGACTGAGTGACTTGTGTTTCTTTTCTATTCTTTCAATCCTTAACAGCATGCCCTCCGCGAACTTCTTTATCTCATTAGTGTCGCCGCTCAGTATCCTGTGTGCCACCGCCTTTGAAATCCCCGACACTTCATTCCACAATTCCATGGCAGCCTGGTCAAAGAAACATTTGTCAAATGCAGCCCGGATATAATCCACGGCAGTCTCCGACAGATGAAGCATGTCGGAAGCATAAAACCTGTAATCCCGGAGATCGTCCATAACCAGTTCATAGGCAGGGAAATATCCCGGAGATGAAGGATGAGCGAGGAGCTTTTCGACTGCCAGAAAAAGAACCGATTTACTTAGCTGATTCCCGTGAGCACCGTCTTTCCAGTGACGTACCGGGCTGATGGTGAAAACCACTTTCAGGGCAGGATTAAACACTCTCAGCCTGTCGAGAAGCCCGCTCCAGAATGATACGATATCATCGGGGGTCAGAAGTTCATGGCTGAAAAAGGACGAAGGAATCTTATGGCAGTTCGACACTATCCTCCCGCTTTCCTTCCACCTGAACACCCTTGCTGTCCCGAATGTTACAAAAAGGAATCCGGCACCCGAAAGAAACACCCGGGCTTCCTCCTCCGTCGCGTTTATCTTTTCAATTAGCTTTTGAGGATCGTCCGATGAAAAATCAGTGTAATGATCAAAGCTTATCCACCTGGTCCCATGCCTGTAGAGTCCTTCCCTTTCGCGCCGGGGAGATGAAATGATCGCATCAAGGGTGTTCCCGGTTGAAAAGGGGTTGTAAACCGTCCCTGCCGGATTAATCATCACCGGCATCCTGCCCTCCCGGAGATGGCTGCCGATGGCAGTTGCAAAACATGAACCGATGAACATCACCGGTGTGCTGTAACTGATCTTCGAGGGAGACGGATCGATGCTGAAAGTCGTTCTGAGTTCCATCATCCTGCAGTTTTCAGGAGAGCTTTGTTTCAAGCCAGTTCCTGATAGTGTCGAACACCTCATGACGGCACAGGTCGTTGTGAAGCTCGTGGTAAGCTCCCTCCCAAAGCCTCAGTTCGGCAAGCGGGGCCTTTTCCGCGAACTCACGGCTGCCCTCGCTGGAGCATATCCTGTCGTCTGTACCGTGCATCAGCAGCAAGGGCTTTTCCAGGGATGATGCATTGTGCAGCGTACGTGATGCTGCCGTCATGGCTGAGTGAAACAGACTGACTGAAATCAGTCCGTGAACAAGGGGATCTTTTTTGTACTTTTCAACCACCTCCCTGTCGCGCGACAGATGATCAACCACAAGTCCGGATGACTGAACCAGCGATGGCAGGATATTCTTCATGATACCGGCCAGTCTGATTTTCGACTTTTCAGGTTCAAATGACAGCTTAAGCCAAGGAGAGGTAACAATAGCTCCCTTCACCGGGGGATTCTTTCTCAACATGTAATCAAGCACCATGCCTCCGCCCAGACTGTGCCCGTAAAGGAACAATGGTACTCCCGGAAATGTTTTACTGCATTGGTCCAGCAGGCTGTCTATCATCTCGTCGGTAATAGCATAACTCCTGATATGCCCCCTTTTGCCGTCAGACTGGCCGTGACCCGGCAGATCGACACCAACCATGCCCGTCATGGCTTCGTTGAAAAGCCCCGACCAGCCCGAGTATCTCCTGATGTGCTCTCCCAGGCCGTGAACCATTATTATCATGGACTGAAGCCTTTCACCCGGACTCATGATAAAGCCTCTCAGGACAAAACCGTTACTGAGTTTGATATTGAAATCCATACCTGCATTTTTTGTTAAATGTACAAAAGATGACAATAAGTTGCATCGCCGGCCATTGTTAAACAATTAACAATGGCTGATTGTCCGGCGGAAATGCACGATGAGCCTAAGCCCGGACAGCGACACTGCCCCGTCATAAGCTGCCCCCCAGATTCAGTGCATCCCTGATATTGTTCATCAGCTTTTCATACTTTATCCTCGACATCGCCGTCGTTGAAAACAGGCGCTGAAACCTTTCGCGTGAAAGGCTCCTCCATTCATCAACACTCATGCCGGCAATTTCTTCACTGATGGTAAATTCGGGAGCACTCACAACATCCGGATCACGGTTCCACGGACATACTTCCTGGCATCTGTCGCATCCGAAGATCCTTTTGCCAAGATGCGGAACAAGCTCAGCCGGGATGGGTCCGCGGTTTTCGATTGTAAGGTTTGCAATGCATTTCCTGGCATCAATGGTCCGGTTTTCGTTTATGGCTCCGGTGGGACAAGCTTCGATGCACTGCCTGCATGTGCCGCAATGATCTTCCGTGCAGGGCTTGTCATATTCAAGCTCCGTATCGAGTATCAGTATGCCGATAAAAAACATGGAACCTATTTTCTTGTTGATCAGTATGGAATGACGTCCCTGCCACCCGAGACCGGCTTCACGCCCCCAGGGTTTTTCAAGTATGGAAGAATTGTCTGAAAAAGCCCTGCCGCTGACACCCGGCCTGACAATTTGTATCCACTCCAGCAGCCTGTTAAGCTTTCCGGTAACAACACCATGATAGTCAGCACCGTAAGTATATCTCGACAGCAAAGGAGCCTCAGTATCCCTCTGAAGAACATCCGAATAATAACTCAAACCAGTGACAACCAGTGATTTTGCCCCGGGAAAGACCTTCCCGGGATCTATCCGTTTGTCAGGGTCCCGGGCAAGGTAAGCCATCTTATCATTCATGCCGGCATCAATCCAGTCCCTTAACCGGACACCATTCTCAACCAGCCCGCGTACCCTGGCAATACCGCAGATGTTAAAGCCAAGTTCGCCCGCTTTCTGCTTTATTCCTTCCGATAATTCCCTGTTGTCCTCTCCCGGCATGGCTTCTGTTTAAAGGAATCCAAGCTCAAGTTTTGCCTCATCACTGAGCATGCTCCTGTCCCACGGTGGATTGAAGGTTAACTTAATATCACAATCCTTCACTCCCCTGGTGCCCGCCACCTTGTACTGCACTTCCTCAATAAGGCTGTCGGCCATCGGACAGTTTGGCGCGGTAAGTGTCATGGTGATATGTGCAACATGTTCATCGTCGACCTCTACATTGTAAATCAGCCCGAGGTCATATATGTTGACAGGTATCTCAGGATCGAAGATGCTCTTCAGAACACCGGCTATCCTGGTTTCAATTTCAAGTTGCTCTGTGGGGTCCATACAATTGGAGTGGAAAGTTAAAAGTGGAAAGTTAAAAGTGGAAAGAACGGTACGCGGCGTTCTTTTGTTGACCTTGCGTCTTGTGTCTTGTGCCTCGCGTCATTTGCTATGTGTTTATCTGTCAGAAATTAGTCCCGGAACCACGTTATAACAATGTTATAACGGCAATATATTGTCTTGCAGTCTTGCGGTCTTGCGGTCTTGCGGTCTTGCGGTCTTGCGGTCTTGCAGTCTTTCGGTCTATTCCTCCCATCGTCTCTCAGTCTCTTCGTCTCCCTTTCTCCCGTTTACCCCTTCATCCTCTCCACGCCGCGTGCCGCTAGCCGCATGCCGTTCTTCCCCCTGTGCCCTGAGCCCTGTGCCCTGAGCCCTGAGCCCCATAGGCCATCGCGTAAAGCTTCATCTGCCTCAGCATCGAGAGAAGTCCGTTGGAACGTGTCGGCGATAGATTCTGCTTCAGCCCTATCCTGTCGATGAAATAGAGATCGGCCTGTATTATTTCCTCAGGTGTTCTACCTGAAAGAACCTTAATAAGCAATGCCACGATACCCCTTGTAATTATTGCATCACTGTCGGCAGTGAAGGTCACTTCCTTTCCATCGTAATGGGGATACAGCCAGACTTTCGACTGGCAGCCCTCGATAAGGTAATCCTTTACCTTGAACTTCGGATCGACCACAGGCAGCTCCTTCCCCATCTCGATAAGAAGGTTGTACTTGTCCATCCAGTCGTCGAATACCGAAAACCCTTCAATTATTTTATCCTGAATCTCGTTGATAGTCATTTCCTCGTTCATGAAAACATCCCGATTACCTTTTCAATTCCCGTGCCAAGTGCATCAATCTCCTCAATCGTGTTGTAAAAGCATAATGATGCCCTCACGGTGCCCTGAATACCGTAATGATCCATCACCGGTTGCGCGCAGTGCGTGCCTGTCCTGACAGCTATGCCAAGCTTGTCGAGGATCATGCCGGTGTCATACTGATGAATATTGTCGAGAAGAAAGGAGATGGTGCAAATCTTTTCGGCAGCCTGTCCGTATATTCTCAGTCCTTTTATCGCCGACAGCCTTTCGATTGCATAAGCCAGCAAGGTTTTTTCCCTCTGCAGAATTTCCTCCCTCCCGAGTTCGTTCACATAGTCGAGAGCTCTTCCCAGGCCTATTGCCCCGGTGTAATTCATGGTTCCGGCTTCGAATTTGAAAGGAAGCACATTATAGGTGGTCCGATCAAAACTTACCCTGTCAACCATATCTCCTCCACCCTGGTAGGGAGGCAATTCCGAAAGCCATTTCTCCTTTCCGTACAACACTCCTATTCCGGTCGGACCATAGATCTTATGTCCCGAAAATGCATAAAAATCACAATCGAGTGACCGGACATCTGTAATTCCGTGCTGAATACCCTGAGCCCCGTCGACGAGAACCGGTATTCCCATTGAATGCGCCGGCCTGATAATTTCCTCAAGCGGCACAACGGTTCCCAGTGCATTGGATACCTGGGTTACCGCGACAATCCTGGTACGCGGTGACAGAAGTTTCAGGTATTCATCCAGCTCAAGTTCTCCGGCATCGTTGAAAGGGATTACCCTGAGAACCGCTCCCTTTCGAAGGCAAAGCATCTGCCAGGGAACTATGTTGGCATGATGCTCCATTTCGCTGACAATGATCTCATCGCCCTGACTAATGTAGCGCTCTCCAAATGAAAAGGCTATGGCATTTAATGATGAGGTGGTACCGGCTGTAAAAACCACTTCTTCACTTTTCCCGGCATTGATGAATGATCTCACCTTTTCCCTGGCTCCTTCGTATGCCTCCGAGGTCCGATCGCTCATTGCATGGACACCACGGTGAACATTTCCGTTATAGTCAGTGTAAACCTTTCGTAGCTCTTCCAGCACGCAGAGAGGTTTCTGGGTTGTGGCGCCATTGTCAAAATACACAAGCGGCTTCCCGTAAACCTTTTGTTGAAGAAGCGGGAAGTCCGACCTGATGTTGTCAATGTCTCTCATCGTCCCGGATATTTATACACATTTCACCATACAACTTGCACACTGCGACAATTCTCCCCTGAGCCTCTGCATAACAAGCCCGTCTATTCTTTCCCTGAGAGCATCAACCTTCAGGTTCCTGGTTACCTCATGGGCAAAACCGAACATAAGCATCAGGAGGGCCTGCCGCTTGTCAATACCCCTCGACTGCATGTAGAACAAGGCGTCGTTGTCGAGCTGACCGACGGTAGCTCCGTGACTGCATTTCACATCATCGGCATAGATCTCGAGCTGGGGCTTTGTATCCATCCTGGCCTGGTCCGTCAGCAATATACTGTTGTTTTTCTGATAGGCAATAGTTCCCTGGGCATCGGGTGCTACATGGATCCTTCCGTTGAACGCGCCGGTCGACACGTCATCGAAAACACCCTTGAAAAGCTGGTTGCTTGTACAGTTGGGCGATGCATGGTCAACACTGACGTAGTTGTCAACATGCTGCCATTTATCAGCCAGTGAAAGACCGTATGAGTTGCAATCAGCGCCTTCGCCATTAAGCCGGTGGTAAGTATTGTTACGAACCAGGCCCCCGTGAAGGGTTATGATGCCAGATGTCACCCGGCTGTTCCTCTCCTGGTGAATGAAGGTATGGGTTACCTTGCAGGCATTGTTGTGTTCGTTCTGAACCCTTATCAGATCGAAGGAGGAATTTTCGCCGGCATGGATTTCCAGTACCGCATTTGTAAGAAAACGTCGCGGCGACATGGTGTGGTCGCAGATAATAAGCGAACATTCAGCATTCTCCTCAACGATTATCAGCTTCCTGTGCTGATTGAAGGTATCCTGTTCCGAATCGACGAGGTTTACCACCTGAACCGGTTTACCCGGGACAGCGCCACGCGGCACATAGATGAACACACCGTCCGGCACCATTGCAGTGTTAAGATGGATCAGCCCGTCGGAATCGCTCCCTGCATATTTGCCGTAGTGCTTTTCAATAAGATCGGGATATTTTCTTGCAGCGGCATTAAGGCTTCCTATAATGATCCCTCCCGGAAGTTCCCTGAGCTTGCCGTTTATGGTAGGATAAAATCCATTCATAAGCACTATCCCGTGAGCATCCAGTTCCGTTACGTCGCACCTGAAATCCTCCGCTTTCCTGAAATGAGATGCCTCGGGGATAAAATAGTTCTGGTAATCGTGCCTGAAGAAGGTCTCCAGGTTTGTATATTTATACGACTCCATTTTCTTCGTGGGAACCCCAAGGAGATTGAATTTCTCAATGGCCTCCTTTCTGAAAGAATTGATAATGGGTGAGGAGCCCTCTCCTATCCTGCCGATGTTTTCGTAATAGAGCCTCGAAAAAAAATCCGATACCCCTGATTTTCCGTTCATGTCAGTTATGATTGTAAAGCTCTTGCTTGATCCAGTCGTAACCCTTCTCCTCCAGTTCCAGCGCCAGTTCCTTTCCGGCCGTCTTAACTATCCTTCCGTCGTACAGGACGTGCACCACATCAGGGACAATGTAATCGAGAAGCCTCTGGTAATGAGTGATAACTATAGATGCGTTATCCGGCCTCCTGAGCCTGTTGACCCCGTTGGCCACAATCCTGAGAGCATCAATGTCGAGTCCTGAATCTGTTTCGTCGAGGATGGCAAGCTTTGGCTCCAGCATTGCCATCTGGAAAATTTCATTCTTCTTCTTCTCTCCACCTGAAAATCCTTCGTTTACAGAGCGGTTCGCGAGTTTCGAATCAATTTCGACCAGTTCTTTCTTTTCCTGCATCAGCTTCAGAAAGTCGGATGCCGAGAGCGGAGCAAGCCCCCTGTGTTTACGGTGCTCGTTAACCGCGGTCTTTATGAAATTGACCATGCTGACCCCGGGAATCTCAACGGGATACTGAAACCCGAGAAAAATTCCTTCCTTCGAACGATCCTCCGGAGCCATCTGCAAAAGATCATTGCCCATATAAGTTACTGTTCCCCCACTTATCTCAATAAAATCCCTTCCTGCCAGAACGGCAGCCAGGGTGCTTTTACCCGATCCGTTGGGACCCATTATAGCGTGTATCTCACCAGCCTTAACCTCAAGGTTTATTCCCTTCAGAATCATCTTTCCGTTTATGCCGGCTTCAAGGTTCTTAATACTAAGCATTTCAGAATATAATCAATAAAAAATTTCAACTAACCCACACTGCCCTCCAGGCTTATCTGAAGGAGCTTCTGTGCCTCGACCGCGAACTCCATGGGAAGCTTATTAAGCACCTCCCGGGCATAACCGTTCACAATCAGGCCTATGGCATCCTCTGTCGATATTCCTCTCTGGTTGCAGTAAAAAATCTGATCCTCACCTATCTTCGAAGTGGTAGCTTCATGCTCAACTATCGCGGTCTGATTGTCGACCTCAAGATAAGGGAATGTGTGTGCACCGCACTTGTCGCCAAGGAGAAGCGAATCGCACTGCGAAAAATTCCTTGAATTGGATGCATTTTTCAGCACCTTTACCAGCCCCCTGTAGCTGTTCTGCCCGTGACCGGCTGAGATTCCCTTCGATACAATGGTGCTCTTTGTATTCTTTCCTATGTGAATCATCTTGGTACCGGTGTCAGCCTGCTGGTGGTTGTTGGTAACAGCTACCGAATAGAATTCTCCCGTTGAATTATCACCTCTCAGGATGCAGGAGGGGTACTTCCAGGTTATTGCCGATCCGGTCTCAACCTGGGTCCATGAAATCTTTGAATTATCGCCCCTGCAAATTCCTCTTTTCGTAACAAAATTGAATATTCCTCCCCTTCCTTCCCTGTCGCCAGGGTACCAGTTCTGCACTGTCGAATACTTAACACTCGCGTTTTTCTCGGCTATTATCTCGACAATGGCGGCATGAAGCTGGTTCTCATCTCTCATCGGAGCAGTACAACCCTCGAGGTAGCTCACATAGCTTTCCTCGTCAGCCACAAGGAGGGTTCGCTCAAACTGCCCCGTATTTGCCGCGTTGATCCTGAAATAGGTCGACAGTTCCATCGGGCACCTCACGCCCTTCGGGATATAGCAGAAAGAGCCGTCGCTGAATACCGCTGAATTAAGGGCGGCAAAGAAATTGTCGGTATAGGGAACCACAGTACCCATGTATCTCTTAACCAGATCGGGATATTCCCTAACCGCCTCGCTGAATGAACAGAAGATTATCCCCAACTCCGCCAGCGTCTCCTTGAAGGTAGTCTTCACCGAAACACTATCCATCACGGCATCAACCGCCACACCTGTCAGCCTCTTCTGCTCCTCGAGCGGTATCCCTAACTTGTCGAATGTCTTCTTCAGCTCAGGATCAATGTCGTCCATGCTTTCAGGAGCCGGCTCCTGTTTGGGAGCGGCATAGTATATTATATCCTGAAAATCAATCTCCGGAATCTTCAGATGAGCCCATCCCGGCATCTTCATGGTCAGCCAGTGGCGAAACGATTTCAGACGAAACTCAAGAAGCCATTCTGGCTCACCCTTCTTTTCCGAGATAAGTCGTATGATATCCTCATTCAGACCCTTTGGTATCTTTTCCGTCTCGATATCGGTATAAAAACCATACTTGTACTCTCCTGAGGTAATATCATTGATTATATCATCCTGCTCCTTTTCCATACAAACCTTATAAAGCAAAACAATCTCCCAAGCCTGACACCTTTAAAGAGCAATTGCTCCCATTCTCCCATTCTCCCATTCTCCCATTCTCCTCTTCCCCCCTTCTCCCCTTCTCCTCTTCCCCTTCTCCCATTCCGCTATTCTCCTTTCGCCATTCCTCTTCCCCCCTTTCCCTCCCGTCCTTAATTAAATTTAATCTAAATAAGAATGCAAAAGTATGAAATTTTAAGGACTTCAGAATAAAATGCCATTCAAAATTGCATGACAGGATTAAGTGACAAAAATCATTAATAAGATTTCCCTCCGGAGAATCGCGCGATTCAAAATATTTATAATTTGGCAGCCTTAATTATAAATAGGTATTCCCTTAACCATTCTGACATGCTTAAAGAATTCTTTTTAAAGAACGGCATTAAAAGGATCTCCCTATTGATCCTTGCATTGCTTGCACCTGCAGTGTTGCTTGCTTCAGGTGGCAACCACCCCTCAATAGGGCCGGTACGGCTCGAATTTATTTTCTTTGGCCTGATACTTCTCGGTGTTGCCCTGTTCCACAAGCATACTTTCTGGGTTGCATTGAGCGGTCTTGCCGTTCTTATGACTTTCAAGCTCGTGTTCGACCCGGGATTCCATTTCATGGAGCACTTCTTCGGAACGACGCCGATGGCCGAACAATTGATGGACAAGGAGATGAGACAGGGTGAGTGGGGAATCATCCTCAATCTGCTAGGATTGTTGCTCGGGTTTGGCATGCTTTCAAAAATATTCGAGGAATCAGGAGTTCCGGAGATACTCCCAAAATATCTTCCCGACGACTGGAAAGGCCCTTTCCTTCTGTTGGTTTTTGTCTTTATACTGTCGTCATTTCTCGATAATATCGCTGCTGCACTGATCGGAGGAACGGTAGCCCTGGTTGTCTTCAAAAACAGGGTGCACATCGGCTATATCGCGGCATTGGTCGCGGCCAGCAATGCAGGCGGCTCGGGAAGCGTGGTGGGTGATACAACCACCACAATGATGTGGATCGACGGTGTATCGGCATTCAATGTCCTCCATGCTTATGTCGCGGCTATTGTCGCTCTTATTTTCTTCGCATGGTTCGGTGCGCACCAGCAGGATAAATATCAGAAGATACAGAGTGACTCAAACCCCAATGTCACGATCGATTGGGTAAAGCTGTTCATTGTAGCCCTTATCCTTGCCGGAGCAATAATATCGAATATAGTTTACGACATGCCGGCCCTCGGTGTCTGGATAGCGATTGTCATCGGTGCGTTCATCCGCAAGGCACCATGGCAGGAAGTACCCGCTTCTCTCAAGGGAACCGTCTTCCTTCTCTGCCTTGTTACATGTGCATCGCTGATGCCGGTCGAGGAACTGCCCGATGCTTCATGGGTAACCGCTTTCTCGCTCGGATTCCTTTCGTCGGTGTTCGATAACATTCCCCTCACGAAACTTTGTCTCGACCAGGGACACTATGACTGGGGCATGCTTGCCTACTGTGTTGGATTCGGTGGATCTATGATCTGGTTTGGTTCATCTGCAGGAGTAGCTATTACCAACAAGTTTCCGGAGGGAAGAAATGTGCTGCTCTGGGTCAAAAATGGCTGGCATATTATTGTTGCCTATATTATCGGCTTTTTTGCCCTTTACCTTACAATGGGATGGGAACCTGCTGATAACAAGGAACATAAAGTTATCAACTGCCCCGTGCCCGGTTGCCCGATGGCCGATAAGCCGGTCGCAAAAGTACAGGCTATCTCGTACTTTGAGCTTTTGAAGGATTGAAATCTACGATTATTTATTTATTTTTGTGGCTTTTAAAAATCCACAACTATAAATATATTATTCATGACCTTTGGTAAAATCAGATTTCTGGAAAAATTCTCAAGGAAAATTCTGCTTCTCTTTTTGTTTGCCCTGATCCCTCTCGCGACATTTGCCTCATCGGGCAATGTACCTACTATCGGACCGGTAAGAATAGAATTCATCCTCTTTGGCCTGGTGCTTCTCGGTGTTGCCATCTTTCACAAACATACCTTCTGGGTGGCCATCACAGGGCTGGCTGTCATCCTGACATTCAAGCTGATCTTTGATCCGGGATTCAATTTTATGGAACATATGTTCGGGGAATTGCCGCTTCGCGAGCAGTTCCTTGACAAGGAAATGCGACAGGGTGAATGGGGAATAATGCTGAACCTGCTTGGACTTCTCCTCGGCTTTGCCATACTGTCGAAGATCTTCGAGGAATCGAGAGTCCCGGATATACTGCCGAATTACCTGCCCGACGACTGGAAAGGTCCTTTCCTGCTACTGGCCTTCGTATTCATTATGTCGGCTTTCCTTGATAACATTGCTGCCGCCCTCATTGGCGGAACAATAGCACTGGTGGTTTTTAAAAACAAGGTACATATAGGATACCTTGCAGCCATTGTGGCCGCGAGCAACGCGGGAGGCGCCGGGAGCGTAGTCGGAGATACAACCACCACCATGATGTGGATTGCCGGCGTAAGCGCTCTCGATGTACTTCATGCTTTTGTCGCGGCAATATTTGCCTTTGCATTCTTTGCATGGTTCGGAGCACACCAGCAGGACAAATACCAGGTGATACAGAAAGACTCCGTGACCGGCATCAAAATCGACTGGCGCAGGATCGTGGTGGTCGCGATGATCCTCGTGGGTGCAATCCTTTCAAATGTTCTTTATGATATGCCAGCACTTGGAGTCTGGATAGCCCTCCTGCTTGGAGCACTGATAATCAGGATACCATGGAAAGAAGTCCCCGGATCCATTCTCGGAACCGTCTTCCTCCTATGCCTGGTAATGTGCGCATCCATGATGCCGGTGGAAGAACTTCCCAATGCCAGCTGGGGAACAGCATTCGCAATCGGATTCCTTTCTTCGGTATTTGACAACATTCCCCTTACAAAGCTTTGTATCGACCAGGGCCATTACGACTGGGGAATACTTGCCTATGCAGTCGGTTTCGGCGGATCGATGGTATGGTTCGGATCATCAGCCGGCGTGGCCATAACCAATAAATTCCCCGAAGGCCGTAACGTGGTGAAATGGATAAGAAACGGCTGGCATATAGTAGTTGCATATGTGATAGGATTCTTTGCCATGTACCTGATACTAGGCTGGCATCCCACCGATAACAAGGAACACAAGATAATCAACTGCCCGGTACCAGGATGCCCTATGGCAAACCATACTGAAGCCGCACTGCCGCCGGGAACAGTCGGCTATCATGAACTGACCGCACAGTAATAGAACAATAATAGACCAATGTTCATAATTCAGTCTCATCTTTAATTTCAGCATACACAAATTATAATCAGGCCAAACACGGCCTGATTATTGTTATGTAACATATCCCGGAAAGTCTTAACTTTAATTTGCTAAAAAAACATAAATACTGTATGAAGAAATTAATTATAATATCAACATTGATAATGACTCAGGCGCTAAACCTTTCCGCCGATACCGAAAAAGATATCAGGGCGGATATTAAAAATGTTACCGTTTATCCCGACAGGGCTCAATTGAATCACGAATGCAGCATCGATCTGCCATCGGGAAAGACCATTCTAAAACTTGCATCCCTCTCCCCCTTTATCGACGCCGGCAGCATCCAGGTGAAGGGTTTTGGTGATTTTACAATCCTTTCGGTAAGCCACAGGAACAACTATCTCGAAAATCTCGAGGCTCTTCCTGAAGTGAAGAACATCAGAAGCCAGATCGAGGCTCTTCAGCTCAAGGTCGAGGATGAGAAAACGGCAATCACAGTTTTAAACGAAAAGGAAGCCTTCCTTGTAGCCAACAGGGCGATCCTTGTAAAGGAGACCACGTTTTCAGTTGAACAGCTCAAAAACGTGATGGAACTCTACACCGGCAACATGGAACAGGTTAAAACTGCCATACTCAAAAAGAACAGGCTGATTAAAGACTACGAAAAACAGATTGAAAACCTTCAGAAACAGATCTCCGAGAAATTCGGCAGGCAACAGCTGCCCTCCGGGGAGATCTCAGTTACAGTATCAAGCGAAAAGTCCGTTTCAGGAAAACTCAGCTTCAGCTATGTTGTGGGTAATGCAGGCTGGTACCCTTCATACGATATCAGGGTAGATAACATAAGCCGTCCGGTTACGATCTTTTACAAGGCAAATGTTTACCAGAACACAGGGGTCCAATGGAAGGATGTGAAACTAAGCTTTTCCAATGCCACGCCTTGGGTCTCGGGCGATATTCCTGTTCTGCATCCCTGGTTTATAGACTATTATGTTCCGGCCCCCGAACCAAGGTTAATGGGTATGGTGAGGGGAACCAGGTCAGTGGCCGACAGGGAAGAAGCCGTAAAAATAAATGAGACAGTCGTTACAGAGCAGCAAATGGATCAGTATGCCGAGGCTGCTCCCGTGCCTATGGAAAAAACTGTCGGGGAAACCACCGTGTCATTCGATGTGGCTGTACCCTATACCATAGAACCCGATGGTAAGGTGCAAACCATCGAGATCCAGCGCACAACGACACCGGCCGAATACAAATACGTGACAGTCCCAAAACTTTCGCCACATGCATACCTTAGTGGAAACATATCAGGCTGGGCTGAGCAAAACCTTATAGGAGGTGAGGCAAGCCTGTACTTCGAAAACACCTTTGTCGGAAAATCATTCCTTAATGTGAACCAGATGAAAGACACCCTGACAGTCTCACTGGGAAATGACAACAGTATTCTGGTGAAAAGGGAAAAAAGGCAGGACTACACGAGCAGAAGAACTTTCGGTTCCAATAAAACCGAGACATACTCATTCCTGATAACAGTGCGGAACAACAAGTCGAATCAGATCAATATCACCGTGAACGATCAGATACCGGTTTCCTCGAACAGCGGAATTGATGTGCAGGCTGAAGAGCTTTCGGGAGGCAGATATAACAGGCAGACAGGGGAAGTAAGCTGGGACCTTGAGATCAAACCCCAGGAAACGAAACAGATCATATTGACTTACTCTGTTAAATATCCAAAGGATAAGATTATTATTCTTGAATAAAACAGATAAACAATGAAAATCCTTGGAAACCTCATCTGGCTTATCTTCGGAGGTCTGATTATTGCCATTGAGTATTTCATTGGCAGCCTGATCCTCATGCTTACCATCGTTGGAATTCCCTTCGGCCTTCAAACTCTCAAGATGGGATCACTGTCAATGTGGCCCTTCGGCAGGACCAGCAGACCGGAACCGCGTGGTTCAGGCTGCCTTTATGTGTTCATGAATGTACTGTGGCTTTTGTGCGGCGGTATCTGGATAGCACTTACCCATGCTATCTTCGGGGTGCTTCTCTATTTAACCATCATAGGCATTCCTTTCGGCAACCAGCATTTCAAGCTTACCGAAGTGGCTATCAACCCTTTCGGCAGGCGTATCATGCATACCTGAATAAGCCTTTCCATGAACAAGCCTGAAAACAGCAGAACTCCTGCCGGCAAATTAGGCCTGATTGAACATCTCACACGTAACATTGTCATTCACAACAGCAGCACCGTTACCGGTGTGGCGCTTACCGGCCACATGACCGTTCCCGACCGGGGATGTTTCCTGATCACAAACCGGTACGATGAAGTTGAGCTGATGGCGCGGGGATGGGAAAAGAAATAGAATGCTAACGCGGACCGCGTATTATTCCCCTCTCCGATTGGCGTATAAAACCGATAATGTATTCCCGGTCGTCCGACGGGGTGAATTCCTTTTCGATATACTCAAGAGCCTGTGTTACGTTCATGCTGTTCTGATAAATAGACCTGTAGATGTTATGAATATAATCGATCCTTTCTTTGGGGAAGCCTCGTCTGGTAAGCCCGACCGTATTAAGGCCGAGATAGGTCAGGGGATCGCGGTCGGCCTTGATGAATGGAGGAACGTCGGTTCTGACCTTTGAGCCGCCTCCTATCATTACATGACCTCCGATCCGCGCAAACTGGTGTACTAGGGTCCCGGCGCTAAGGATGGCCCAGTCGTCAACCTTGACCTCCCCCGCCAGACCGGTGGAATTTCCCAGGATACAGTTGTCGCCCACTATGCAATCGTGCCCTATATGGGCATAAGCCATAATGAGGCAGTTAAGGCCTATGATGGTCCTTCCTGCCGATGCAGTTCCCCTGTTTATCGTGGCTGCTTCCCTCACAGTGGTTCCATCGCCTATCTCTGCAGTGGTATCCTCACCCTTGAACTTGAGATCCTGTGGTATTCCCGAAATAACGGCCGATGGAAAGATCCTGCAATTCCTGCCGATCCTTGCACCATAGAGGACCGTGGCGTGAGGGCCTATCCAGGTCCCTTCACCTATTTCAACATTCTCATCAATAAAGGCAAAGGGCTCCACCGTTACATTGTCTGCAAGTCTGGCCCTGGGATTTACATATGCTAGATTGGAGACCATTATGCTGATTATTTATTTTTAATAACCTGGGCCGTCATCTCGCCTTCGGCAACAAGACGATTACCCACATAGGCATTACCGAACATCATCACAATACCCCTTCTCATCGGCTCAATCAATTCCATCTTGAGTATCATAGTGTCGCCCGGAACCACCTTTTGCTTGAATTTAAGCTTATCTATCTTGAGAAAATATGTGGAATATCTCTCAGGCTCATCTACTGAACTCAGCACCAGAAGTCCGCCGCACTGAGCCAGCGCCTCAACAATGAGAACTCCGGGCATCACCGGCTCGTCGGGGAAATGCCCCTGGAAAAAGATCTCATTGAATGTGACATTCTTGATTCCGACAACAGTTGTCTCATTAAGCGATATGATCTTGTCTACCAACAGGAAAGGATACCTGTGAGGTAGTCTCTTCTTTATTTCTTCCAGGTTGTAAACAGGCGGCTCGGAAGGATCATAAGCCGGGATGTCAATCTTTGACTGCGATTTTTTTATCTCCTGCCTTATCAGCTTTGCAAGCCGCGTATTGGCATAATGGCCCGGGCGTGTTGCCACAACCTTTCCCTTGACCGGCTGGCCAACCAGGGCCAGATCCCCCATTAAGTCGAGAAGCTTGTGCCTCGCCGGTTCATTCTGATATCTCAGCTCGGTGTTATTGAGTATGCCGGCTGTATGCTTTGTGATACCCGGCCTGTTGAACATTTTTGCAATCCTTTCGATCTCTTCCTTCTCCACTTCCTTTTCGAGGATCACCACGGCATTGTCAAGATCCCCTCCCCTGATAAGCCCCATCCTGTAAAGGGGTTCAAGTTCATGGAAGAAAACAAAAGTCCGGCTTCTGCTTATCTCCTTTTCAAAATCATCGATGGAATCAAGAATGGCGTACTGGTTCCCAAGTACCTTGGAGTTATAATCGATGAGAACGTTAAAGCTCAGGTGATCGTCGGGATAGATTATAAGATCGACTCCCCTTTCCTCATCCGAATAGGCAATCTTTTGCTTTATCACGTAATAGTTGCGGTCTTCCTTCAGCTCCCTGAAACCGGCTTCCTTGATTGCTTCAGTGAATTTCCAGGCCGCACCTCCCATAATGGGGGCTTCAGGACCGTTCAGTTCAATAAGAGCATTGTCGACCCTCAGGCCATGAAGCGATGCCAGTACATGTTCTATGGTCGATACCGAAGCTCCGCCCTGTACAAGAGTGGTGCCCCTTGATGTATCAGTAACATTTTCAGCAATAGCATCTATCTTAGGCATACCGGGAAGATCCGTTCTGCAGAACTTATAACCATGATTTGCAGGCGCCGGTTTGAATGTAATGGTAACATCAATCCCAGTATGCAGTCCTTTTCCGTCCAGGCTTACCTCTTTTGCTAGAGTTCTCTGTTTCTCACTCATCTGTCTTAAGGAATTTCATCCGCTTACAAAAAAAAACAAAAAAACCGAACATTCAAATTATTCTTCCCTTAGATGCCTTATCTGTTTCTCCAGTTCTTCCACCTTCCTGTACAGTTCAGGAAGCCTTTTGAATATTATTGAAGACCTCATGAAATCCCTGTGATCTATAGCCGGATAGCCAAGAAGAACTGAATCTTCCTTCTTTACATCCCCCGGAATTCCCGACTGGGCCCCGATCTTGGTCCCGTCAGCCACCTTTATATGACCTGAAATTCCCACCTGGCCTCCAAACATGCAATTCCTGCCAATCTTGCTCGATCCTGCAATGCCGGTCTGAGCAGCCATTACAGTGTTCTCCCCTATTTCAACATTGTGCCCCACCTGGATCAGGTTATCAAGCTTGACTCCCTTTCTTATCACGGTCGATCCCATGGTCGCCCTGTCGATGGTTACATTTGCACCAATCTCAACATTGTCCTCGAGAATAACATTCCCCAACTGGGGTATCTTCATGAACTCATTGTCCGACTGGGGTGCAAATCCGAATCCGTCGCTTCCTATCACGCTGCCGGCATGAACGGTGCAGTTATTCCCAATGATGCAGTCGCGGTACACCACCACTCCCGGATTAAGGGTGCAGCCAGTCCCCAGCTTTGTATTATCTCCCACAAAGACATTCGGGAAAAGAGAGCAACCGTCTCCCACAACACAGTTTTCGCCCACATAAACGAAGGAACCTATGTAAACATCCTTCCCGACTGTTGCAGAAGGCTCAATGACGGCTGAAGGATGGATCCCCTTCTTGCGCGGTCTCGACTGGTCGACAAGCTGAAGCAGGGAAGCAAATGACTCGTAGGCATTCTTAACCTTTATCAGTGTGGCACTGATGGGTGCCCCCGGCACAAAATCGCTGTTTACAAGGACTATTGATGACCTGGTGCTGTAGATGTAATGTTCATATTTCGGATTGGCAAGAAACGACAAGGCTCCCGGGTGACCTTCCTCTATTTTTGCAATCGTATTGACCTTTACTTCAGGATCTCCTACTATCTCGCCCTTGAGGAATCCGGCAAGTGTGGCAGCATTAAATTCCATAATATCTTACTGTTGTTTTATCTCTTTGGGATAACATAAATAATATTTTGTGATACGTTCCGAAAGCAGCCGGTGTTCGAACATATCCGAAACTTCCGTGATATCCGCGGTTGTGCCGTTCTTCAGCAGGATCATCACCTCAGGCGAATCGGGCGCGTAGGTGCGATTTGAAACCGTTCCTGAAAAGACATAGTAGCCTGCCAGGCCGGGACTTATTTTCAGATATTTGACCGCTGCATCGGTGAGTTCATCAACCCGTCCGGCCGTGAACGGCTCGTTCTGAAGCTCTACCGAAAGCAGGTTCCTTGTCATCAGTCTTCGCGACAGGTCCGAAAGGATAAAGTCGGAACTGTCGGCCCAGTACTTGGCTGAAGCAAGGATGTCAGTGTCATCGAGCCGGGTGAAATTTGAAGCAACAATGCCGGGACTGAAAAGTCCTCCAGGGCCCAGGTCGGCCGGACCAATATTATTTCTCAGGAAAAACTTAAGTGCCGGAGTGGCGAATAGCTCAATTCCCTGAAGCGTCACTTCCCTTGCCCTGCTGAGTACCTTTACAAGAAGACTCTCCGACGAAAGGACAGTCTTGTGCATGTAAACCTGCCAGTACATGAGTCTGCGGGCAATCAGAAACTTCTCGAGGGAATATATTCCCTTTTCATCCATAACGAGGCTGTCGTTTACCACGCTGAGCATCCTTATTATCCTGTCGGAACCAACCGACCCTTCTATAACTCCCGTGAAGAATGAATCGCGCCTGAGGTAATCGAGCCTGTCCATATCCATCTGCCCCGAAATAAGCTCGTGAAGGAATTTCCTTTCATAGCTGCCCCTGAAAATGTCTATTGCCAGTCGCAGCCTACCGCCAAACTCCTCATTGAGCTTTTCCATAAGCAGCAGGGAGAGATCTTCATGACTGATAGCTCTTATTATTGAGTTCTCGAGCGCGTGCGAAAAAGGACCATGACCAATATCATGAAGCAGTATCGCGATCATTGAAGCCTCTTCTTCTTCAGGAGATATCTCCACACCTTTTCCCCTGAGGGTTTTCAGGGCATTATCCATCAGGTGAAGGGCTCCAAGACAATGCTGGAACCTGCTGTGATTGGCTCCGGGATATACAAAACTTGTAAGCCCGAGCTGCCTCACGTTTCTGAGTCGCTGCACATAGGGGTGCTGAATGATGTCATAGATCAGATCGCCCGGTATGCTTATAAATCCGTACACCGGATCGTTGATAATTTTCCTTTTGTTTGTAAGGTATGCCACCCCTCTGAAAACTTAAGCTACAAAAATATGAAATTGTTTCAATTGCACTTAATTTATCCGTTCCGGTTCTTCTTCAGGCAAATTAATAATTTTACCTGAGCCTTCGCCTGCTTTACCGCACGATCCCCCCGCGAGCTCCCCTGATGTTTCAGTCCTTTATCCCTCCATGCTCAAAGGGATGCTCCCTTGAAAAATCAGGTCTGTAGTTCATGCAGCTTTCAGGGTCCTGTATCCAGCCGTTCCTGAAACCAAGCACCTCCATCTCCCTAACAACCGATTCATATTCAGAAGTATAAAGAGCCTTGCCCAGCGCGGGATGTCCCCTGACTTCGGGAGTGGGATGGTACTGCGACATA
Source organism: Bacteroidales bacterium (assembly GCA_034679225.1). Lineage (GTDB taxonomy): Bacteria > Bacteroidota > Bacteroidia > Bacteroidales > VadinHA17 > LD21. Next base: position 27,232 of record JAXDBC010000024.1, read on the forward strand.
AGCGAAATATATACCCCCGGCGAGAGTTCCTCAGCTATCGTCCTGAGAACCATCCTGCTTTCTTCAGCATGTCCCGGAAGCACCAGGTGCCTTATCAACATACCGTTTTCAGCCCTACCCTCACTGTCGGTCCGGAGCGGCGAACCTTTCAGATAATACATCCTTTTAAGGGCATGAAGGGCTACCGAAGGGTAATCACCTGCATCTGAATACTCAAACGCAGTATTCTCACTCATATACTTAAAATCCGGAAGCCATACATCTATCAGGCCTTCAAGACTGTCGACAAGCTCAGGCCTGTCGTAGGCGTTTGTATTATAGAC
>JAXDBC010000025.1:0-21989 GCA_034679225.1 Bacteroidales bacterium
AGATGCGATCTGTTACCGAGAGCTGTATAACTCCATCGGTGGCTTCATGGAAAAGTCCTCCTATGGTTTCATAAGATTTAAAGCGCTTAACTGTTCCCAGGACATTGTACTGTAGTACCGTAATGGAGATGCTGGCAATCTGGGAGGCAAAATCCCGGGCCTGGGATTTCCCCAGGCCAAGCAGGCTCTTGGCCTCCTTGAAAAATACTTCGATGGACCATCTCATTGAGTATATATGATAGGCTTCAAAGAAATTAAGTTTGGTGTTAGTGGTCATAAGCCCTGTCCAGTCTCCATTCCTTGTTCGCCTGCAAAAGAAGAGTTTAACCTTTATTCCGGAGAGTTCTACTTCAGCCTGCCCGTAATAACAACGCGGACGCCGGCTGTAGCGGATCTCCTTCCTCGATTGAAGAAGCTTCACCAGTTCCCTGGCACTTTTCATCTTACCTTTAAACCGGTACTTCGTTTTGGCCATCTTGATCATACCCAGGAAATGACACCTGGCATGCCTGGATTTGATAAACCGTACGATATCTGTACAAATTGCTAATTGTTAATTGTTAATTGTAATTAAAGCGTTTAACGTGATCAAATGCCTCATTGTAAAAGACCTGCATGACCTGCATGACCTGCACGACTTGCATGACTTGCATGACAGCGACCGAAAGGAGCAAGCCCTGTGCCCTGCGCCCCTGCGCTTTGAGTCTCCCATTCATCTTCTCCACGCCGCATGCCGCACGCCGCATGCCGCTGGCCGTTCTTTACCTGCGCCCTGTACCCTGAGTCTCTTCGTCTCTTAGTCTCTCAGCCTCCCTGCACCTTCCTGATCTTTTCAGCAAACTCCCGGGATACATAGTTCTCATAACTCATGCATACTTCGGTTGCAAAGTCAACCCCGGCGCTAATGATATCCCTCCACTGGTTGCCGTCCATCAGGGAAAGCCGGTCAACATCCGTATTGTTGATAAACATGGCGGCCATCATCCCGGCATTGAAATTATCCCCTGCTCCTATCGTGCTTACCGGTGTTATTTCCTTAACAGGAAACTTGCCCCTAAAAGCTTCTGTCCTGACATAAACTCCTTCAGCACTGGCTGTGTAAACCAGACACTTACAATAAGGCCTGATTGCATCCCAGGCTTCATCGGGAGTTGATGCTCCGAATATATTTTCAAAATCCTCGTCGGAACCCCTTACCAGACTTGACATCGACATGTTCTCGATGATCAGGGGTTTCAAACGATCCAGCTCATGCCTGTGCGCGCTCCTGAAATTCGGATCATATATCACTATAGATCCGCTGTTGCAGGCCTGACTTATGAATCCGGTGAATTTTCCCCGTATCTCGGCAGTAATCGCATATATCGACCCGAATAGCACAATATCATTCCTCGATGCTTCGGGCATATCCGTGTCAAGCCTGTTTGCCGGATAATCTTCATAGAAGGTATAGGTCGCGTCATTCCTCTCATCAAGAAATGCAAGGGCAAGCTTGGTTTTGCCGTCGGAATAATGATGAACATGGGATGTGTCGACACCGTTTGAATGCAGGAAGGAATCGATGTGACTTCCTACATTGTCATCGGCGTATTCACTGATAAAATATACCGGAAGACCTGCCCTCCCTAACGACACCAGGCTGTTGAGCATCGCTCCCCCGGGCTTTGCAGCCTGAGGCTGCCCGTTCTTGAAAATAATGTCGAGTACCGTCTCGCCTGTACCGAATATCTTTCGCATAATCTTTGATGGTTAAGTGTTTACAATATAAAATCCCCCGTGTGCCGGTTAGTGAATATACAAATAAAACAAGCATGTCGGTTTAACATGCTCCGTTATGAATATAATATATATTTTTATCGAAACAAATAACAGCTGAATATGAAAGCAATGGTACTCACCGGGATCAGGCAGATGGAAATGCGCGAGATCCCCGACCCGGTTCTCAGTGATCCGCACGATGTGAAGATCAAACTTCTTGTCCTGGGAATTTGCGGATCGGACATCCACTACTATGTCTCAGGAAGGATAGGATCGCAGGTGGTCAGTTATCCTTTTACTGTCGGTCACGAATCCGCGGGAGTTGTTGTTGAAACAGGAAAAGCCGTTACAAGGGTAAAAGAGGGAGATATAATAGCTGTTGAACCGGCAATGTGGTGCGGAAACTGCGACCAGTGCCTTGCCGGAAGGCATCATACATGCCGGAGACTTAAATTTCTTGGATGTCCCGGGCAAGCTGAAGGCGCCCTGTCGGAATACATCGTCATGCCCGAAAACAGCTGCTTCCCTCTCCCTGCAAACCTTAATCCCGACCATGGTGCAATCTCCGAGCCGCTTTCCATCGGACTGTACTCGGTAAAAAAAGCAGGAGATATAAGAAATTCGGATATTGCCATCCTTGGATACGGCCCTATCGGGATGAGCGTCATGCTGGCAGCTAAAACAAGGGGCGCAGCTTCAATAAACGTAACTGATAAGATAGAAAGCAGACTTGCCATAGCAGAAAAGGAGAAGGCCTCATATACAGGTAATCCGTTGAAGAATGATATAGTTCAGGAAATACTCCGTTCCAAACCTTTGGGAATAGATGTCGTATTTGAATGCTGCGGGCAGCAGGAAGCCGTTGATCAGGCCTGTGAAATCCTTAAACCCGGCGGACGCCTGATCATAGTAGGTATTCCGGAATTTGACAGCTGGAAACTGGATGTTGACAAAACGAGACGGAAAGAATTTACCATTCAGTTCATCAGGAGACAGTTGAACTGCGTTGACGATTCAATCCGCCTGATGTCGGAGGGCACTATCGATGTAAGCAATATGATCACCCACCGCTTCCCCTTTGAAAGGACAAAGGAGGCCTTCGATCTAGTGAACGGATATCATGACGGTGTGATGAAGGCCATGATTTACTTTTGATATCGAAATTTGCTACTTTTATCTGAACAATCAAAACCTGTCAGCCCATGAAGAAAAAATCCATCCTTGCCGCGGTTATGCTAATGGCTTTCATTGCCTCAGCGGCACAGAATGTCGGTTCAAGCCCCGATTACATTAAAGCCCTGACAGCTGAATGGAAGGGAGAACGTTTCGCCGACGGAAGGCCGAAGGTTCCGGACGCCATCCTCGAGCGGCTGAAAAACATATCGATAGAGGAAGCCTGGGGAGTCCTGCGCAACAGAGGCTATAACAACCAGTTTGAAGGAGACTGGCAGGTGATTCATCCCGACGAAGCCATGACAGGACGGGTAGTTACTGCCCAGTATATGCCCCTGCGGCCCGATCTGGAAAAATACATAAAGGAAAAGGGAAAGGCTGAAAACAGGGCCCAGCAGGGTGGAACTAACTCCTGGCCTATCGATGTCCTGACCGAGGGAGATGTGTATGTCGCCGACAGCTACGGTAAAATAATCGATGGGACTCTTATCGGCGATAACCTTGGAAATTCCATATATGCTAAATCTAAGAGAGGAGTGATCTTTTACGGATCGGTAAGAGACCAGGAAGGACTCGAGGAGATAAAGGGATTCAACGGCTGGATCAAGGGCAGCGATCCTTCATTCATAAGCCAGATGAGCCTGGTGTCAATAAATGCTCCCATCCGCGTCGGAAGAGCCGTTGTACTGCCGGGAGATGTGGTTCTCGCCAAGAAATTCGGAGTGATATTCATTCCCTCACATATTGTTGAAGAACTGGTTATAACAGCCGAGGTAACCGCTCTGAGGGATGAATTCGGCCACCTTCGCCTGAGGGAAGGAAAATACAAACCCGGACAAATAGACAGCCAGTGGACCGAGGAAATAAAAAAGGACTTTATGAACTGGCTCAATAATTACCCCGGTAAACTGCCAATGACAAAAAGCGAACTCGACGACTACTTCAAGGAAAGGAATTGGTGAATCGGGCGGCGGGTGGATAGCGGCACGCGGATCGAGGTTCAAAAGAGTTGAAAGTTGAAAGTAAAAAGTTGAAAGTGAAGCGTTTAGAGTTTAGGGTTTTGGAAAGTCAGATCAGAAAACGGAAACGGCAAAACAACAATGTCGCCTTTTACAAATCTTTCCATGCCTCGTCTTCTTCAGGTAACAGCCAGTCTTTGATCAACACTTTTTCACTGGCAAAATGGGTCATAACTTTATCGTTTTCCGGCATTTGTCTTGTCTCTTTTTTTAAAACCTCTGTCAACATTAGTTTTTCTTTGTAAGGCAACTGCTTTACAAGGTCAACAAGCTGGTTAAAATTGAGCGGTAAGTTTATATTCAAATCTGCAGCTTTCATCATCATAATATAATTTTGATTTAAAGGTCGAATCAATCATTTTTAAGAATCATAAGCCACTCTTGTCTTGATGGCTTTGGCTAAATCTGTCTGAGAGCAACTTTTTGTTTTTCTCAATTGAGACTTCCTCCATCAATTTTAAGCATTATCGTACCTTATTGTTTATGATAATGCATTTGTTTTGCAAATATACGGTAAAATAACACAATGTTAACTCAGTTATTTGTTTGTCATATAGTTAAATTTATACTGTCCTGTATCTGATAATACACAAGACAAAACTCAGAACATCTTTTAAATTTTTCTATATCGTTGTTATAAAACAAGTTGGCAGCCGGTGCCTGACTGTAACCGGCATGCCGTTCTTTCGCCCCCCGCTTTAGCGGGGCAGGCTCTCCGGAGGAGGGGATCCATCCGATGCAACCTTAGCTAAAGCCTCATTATAAGAGACTTGCAAGACTTGCAAGAACTGTGCCCTGCGCCGCGTGCCGCGTGCCGCTCGCCGTTCTTCCGCCCTTTCAGGGCTTTACATCACAGGGGGCATCCAGCCTCCGGTTGCACCGGAGGTTATTAAAATTGAACCGCTTCACGGTTTCTTCCTTTAACCGCTATCGCGGTTCACCATACCAGTAACATATCTGCTATAAATATATGTCGTGAATTCTCATTAAAAGCACTTTCCTGATTTCTTTCCCGACATCGACAATCTGTATTAACTCCCTTTCAGATTAATACATATCTCATGGTCTTGCAGTCATGCGGTCTTGCGGTCGTGCGGTCTCTTCCTCCCATCGTCTCTTAGTCCTGAACCTTGCATCATTTACTAATTGTTAATTGTTCATTGTTAATTGCCAATTGTTTTAACATCGCCTATAATACATCGCCTGTAATACATAATACATTGTCGTGCGGTCTCTTCCTCTCTTAGTCTCTGTGCCCTGCCCCCCGTGCCCCGTGCCCTGAGCTAATTGCCTGAATCTTGATTTTTTAATTATAATTCTTAATTTTAAAAACTACTTCTTATATCATAGCCTTAACATCAAAATCCTATACCGATGAAAGAAATAATCCGTACTATCAGGAAACAGAACAGCCGGATGGAAAATACCGGTACCGGCGTAAAGCATGAAGAAAAAAGAAAATTATCCGGGCGTCGCGATTTTATTAAAAAGAGCGCCCTGGGTGGAATCGCCCTCGGCGGATTGATGCACCTGTCTATCGAGGACACGATAGCCCAGACTACCTCGAAGGTAAACCGCGCTTCCAGTCCATCCGATCTTAAAATAACCGATATGAGGGTTGCAGTTGTCGGAAACGTCGGACGAACGGCAATAATCCGAATCGACACCAACCAGGGGATATACGGCCTCGGGGAAGTACGGGACGCGGCAGATGAACGGTATGCTCTGATGCTAAAGAGCAGAATACTTGGCCTTAATCCCTGTAATGTTGAAATGATATTCAAGATAATCAGGCAGTTCGGATATCATGGCCGCCAGGGTGGAGGTGTGTGCGCCGTGGAAATGGCACTGTGGGATCTCTGCGGTAAAGCATACGGAGTCCCTGCATGGCAACTCCTCGGCGGTAGGTACAGGGATAAAATACGTTTGTATGCCGATACTCCCGGAGCCAATGACCCTGCCGCTTTCGCCGCGACTATGAAAAGAAGGGTTGAAGAACAGGGCTTCACCTGGCTCAAAATGGACCTCGGCATCCATCTTGTTGCCAAACAGCCAGACTCGCTTGTAAACAACAAGTTCTGGGATGGCGCCGTGGGCCAGTACGACCTAAGGGACTATATGGGCTACGGAAATACCCTCCATCCTTTTACACAGGTGCAGATAACCGACAAGGGACTGGAAGGACTTGCAGAATACGTCGAACAGGTAAGAAATGCAGTGGGCTACGAAATGCCTCTCTGTGCCGACCATTTCGGACACTTCGACATTAATAACTCTATCCGCTTCGGCAGGGCAATGGAAAAATACAGGCTTGCATGGCTCGAGGATATGGTCCCATGGTTTTATACCGAACAGTGGCGAACGCTTTCCGACGCGCTGGAAACACCCACTTGCACCGGCGAAGATATCTACTTGCTCAACGGCGGTTTCAAACCGCTTCTCGATGCACGCGCCGTTGATATTATCCACCCCGACCTTGCAACTTCGGGAGGACTTCTTGAGACAAAACGTATCGGCGACTATGCCGAGGAATGCGGCGTGGCTATGGCCATGCACATGGCAGGAACACCGGTATGCTTCATGGCAAATGTACACTGCGCCGCTGCCACACAGAACTTCCTGGCGCTGGAGCATCACAGCGTAGATACCCCCTGGTGGGAAAACCTGGTTAAGATGACCGGATCACAGCCCATGGTTACAAAAGGCTTCGCTAACGTTCCCCTCGATTCCCCGGGTCTGGGCATCGAACTGAACGAGGAAGAAGTGAAAAAACGTCTTCATCCCAGGGCAAAGGGTTTCTTCGAACCTACACCGGAATGGGATGACAAGCGTTCGCACGACAGGCTCTGGAGTTAGCGCACTACCCTGCCCGACGAATCTCCTTTCATCAACTGCTCGACCTCTGCAACGGAAACGAGGTTGAAATCCCCGTGTATCGTGTGCTTCAGGCACGACGCGGCAACCGCGAACTGCAACGCCTTCAGGTCATCACCCTGATAGGCGTTCAGACCGTAAATAAGTCCACCCATGAATGAATCGCCTCCGCCAACCCTGTCCACTATGTGGGTTATCTGGTAAACAGGCGCTTCATATAGTGTTGTACCGTCAAACAGAACCCCCGACCAGCTGTTGTGATCGGCATTTATTGATCCGCGAAGGGTGATGATCACCTTTTTTGCATTCGGGAAGCGCTGCATCAGCTGTCTGCACACCGACTCATATTCGGAAGCATTGACCCTGCCTCCCTCAACATCAGCCGAATCGGGCTTTATACCGAAAACCTTTTCCGCATCTTCCTCATTTCCCAGGATAATGTCACATTCCGCAACAAGCCCCGGCATCACTTCACCCGCCTTTTTGCCCCACTTCCACAGGTTTTTCCTGTAATTGAGGTCGCATGATACGGTAATCCCCTTTTTTCGTGCTGTAAGGATTGCCGTGAGGCACTCAGCCGCGGCACCCTCTGAAACAGCAGGCGTTATGCCGGTCCAGTGAAACCACCCTGCTCCTTCAAAAACCTTCTCCCAGTCGATCATCCCTGGCTCAATCTCGGCAATAGAGGAATGGGCACGGTCGTAAATCACCTTGCTTGGCCTGGCTACTGAACCCGTCTCAAGAAAATAAATTCCGACCCTCTTCCCTCCCCTGATGATGTGGGAAGTCCCAACCTTGTGTCTTCGCAGTTCAGCAATTGCAGCTTCAGCTATATCATTCTCCGGCAGACGGGTTACGAACTCCGTATCCATCCCGTAATTCGCCAGAGACACCGCCACATTCGCTTCTCCTCCGCCAAATGATGCACAGTACGATTCAGCCTGGGTAAAACGCAGATGCAAAGGTGTGGCTAACCTTAACATGATCTCTCCAAACGTAATTATTTTCATCGTCTCAGTAATTATATACCTTCAAAATATCCGGTCGTGATACCGGAACCAAAACAGGCTTAGTCCTTTACCGGTTTCCCCCTCCACCAGTTGGCCAGAACCGATCCGGTGATATTCATCAGCGGTCCGAATATGGCCGGGGCAAGACCAACAGTGGCAAGCTTCCCCATCTGGTTCGCGAGCCCCGATGCCAGGCCCCCGTTCTGCATACCTACCTCGAAAGCAATGGTCCGCCTGTCCCTTTCAGGCATCCTCAGCAGCCAGGCCAGCAGGTAACCAACCGTGTAACCTGTAAAATTGTGTAGTATGCTGGTACAGACCAACAGAAGTCCCACACTCATAAGGCTGTCGCGCCCTGATGCCGTTATTACCGCTACAATAAGCGCAATTCCCACCATTGATACCATCGAAAGAATCTTCTCCATGATGCTCTTGTCGCCCCCGAAAGCCTTCAGGAACAAAGTACCGCCGGCCATCGGAAGCAGATAGAAAATAAGAAGCATTTTTAGAAGCTGGATCATGAACTGTGCCATGCTTGCGTCCTTCGCCTTTACATAAACCAATCCTGTTAGTATCATCACGAATGGATAGGCAATCAGCTGTATGGACTTTGATCTCAGGCTGGCTTCCCGTTTCAGGAAGAGGTTGAAAATGAACCCGGCTACAATGGGAAGAATTATCATATTGAGTATGTCGAGCATCATGCTCCAGAAATCAATATCTATGAACTGACCTGCCAGTTTTTCCATAAGCAACGGGGTGATCAGGGGGGAAAGCAAAGTGGTAATTGCCGATATGGTAACAGCCAGAGGTACATTTGCACGGGCAAGGAAGGACATGACATTGGAGGCCAGACCGCTCGGGACACATCCTATAAGTATTATCCCGGCAGCGATCTCGGGTGGAAAATTAAATATGCCAGCAATGCCAAGGGCAATGAGAGGCATGACGGTGAACTGGGCTATCACCCCTATAATCACACCTTTAGGCATTCTAATTATCCCTGTGAAATCGTTAAAGCTCATCTGCGATCCCATTCCAAACATTATCAGCTGAAGAAGCGGTGTGATAAGCCTGCTGAGCTTGAAATTTCCTATCTGCGTCAGGTACTGGGGGTAAAACATGCTTACCACTACAGCAGTGAAAATCCAGAGCGTGTACGAGAGCCCCTTCAGGCTGCCGAAGCCCCTCACTCCTGTCGCGAGGGAAATAAATCCGCCTATAAGCAGCCAGCCCATAAGTGTTATGTTCCCGAGAAAGTATGAGATAAGGGATGAGACGATTAGCAGCGCCGAAAGAATCAGCAACAGTGAGTAAACATTCTTCTTCATCAGACGATCATTAATTCAGTTTCCGGAGAGATAAATATAGCAAAATGACACGAAATGGATTATCCGCTAAACCTTTTTTACAACACCCGTTGAAAAGGGGGAAAGGAGAATTGAAAAGATTGGATTATCTTCGGGAATATTTAATACAAAGCTATTATGGGCAGAATTGTTGTAATCGGAAGCTCCAACACCGACATGGTAGTAAAATCCAAAAAGATCCCGGCACCGGGTGAAACCATCATCGGTGGTACTTTCTTCATGAATCCGGGAGGAAAAGGCGCCAATCAGGCAGTGGCTGCCGCACGCCTCAACGGGAAAGTAACCCTGGTCACAAAAACAGGCAACGATTACTTTAGCGAACAGGCAAAGCATATCTTTGATTTTGAGGGAATTGAAACAAAATATCTCGTGAAGGACCTCAGGAATCCTTCGGGTATTGCCCTTATTATGGTTGATGAGGACGGAGAAAACTGCATCGTGGTTGCACCGGGATCAAACAGTACATTGTCGGCCTATGACATTGAAGATGAGGTTTATGGTAACGATCCCTCGGATGTATTCCTGATGCAGCTTGAGATACCTGTAAGCACCGTGGAATTTGTTGCCGAAAGGGTCTCAACCAGGGGTAACAGGGTGATTCTCAATCCTGCACCGGTTAAGCAGCTTTCAAACGACCTGCTGAAATGCCTCTATATAATTACCCCCAATGAGATTGAAGCTGAATTGCTTACAGGCATCAAGGTCGTCGATGCCGCATCCGCCGGGCAATGCGCCGAGAAACTAAGGGCAAGGGGCCCCCGAAACGTTATCATAACAATGGGAGCGGCAGGTGCTTACCTTCTTAGCGACAATATCTCAAGTATGATCCCCGTGGTACCCGTCAAGGCGCTCGACACAACGGCTGCAGGCGATGTGTTCAACGGTGCCCTTGCCGTAGCCATATGCGAAGGCCGCGATCTGAAGGATGCTGTCAGCTTTGCAAACAAGGCTGCAGCAATATCTGTAACGCGCATGGGCGCCCAGTCTTCTGCTCCATACCGTAAAGAAATAGATTTATGATGAAAAAACTTATTTACATAGTAACACTGGTTGTCCTGATAATTTCAGGCTGCTCCGGCCGGAATCAGCATAAGATCGCTGAACCTGTCAAGATTATTTTCGATACAGACCTTGGTCCTGACTATGATGACGTGGGAGCCCTTGCTTTCCTTCACGCCATGGCCGACAGCGGGAAATCCGAAATACTGGCCACCCTGTCATCCAACAAGCACGAACTGGTTGCACCTTCAATCGATGTGATAAACACATGGTTCGGCCGACCCGACATTCCAATCGGCGCTCCTGCCGCCCAGGGCCCAAGCCTTGCATCCTCACAGGGCTGGGCCGACTCGATAGTTGCTTCCTATCCTCACGAGATAAAATCGACATCCGAAGCCGAAGATGCGGTAAGAATATACCGGAGAATACTTTCCACCCAACCCGACAACAGTGTTACAATAATAACAGTAGGTTTCCTTACCAATCTCAGGGATCTCCTGAAATCCGGACCCGACGCAATAAGCCCACTGACAGGCAGCGAACTCATAGCTGAAAAAGTGGAAAAACTGGTCTCGATGGCCGGAAGTTTTCCACGCGGAAGGGAATTCAACGTTTTCATTGACTCCACCGCTTCAAAATTTGTATATGAAAACTGGCCCGGTGAAGTGATCTTCACAGGCTTCGAGATAGGAAAAGAAATCCTTACAGGCCTCAGGCTTATGAATATGAATATTGAAGGCAGTCCTGTAAAGGATGTCTTCAATATCTCCATCCCGATGTCGAAGGATGATAAAAACGGCCGCATGAGCTGGGACCAGACCGCGGTACTGATCGGCGTCTATGGCACCGAGGGCTTTTTCGACACAAGAAGGGGAACAATCCTGGTCGACAGCTCAGGCAGCAACGAATGGAAGGATGATCCTGAAGGAAAACATCAGCACGTGATCCAAAAGATGCCTGTTCCCGAAATGACTCGTTTCATAGAGGATAGAATGATGCATGTCCCAAACGGGGCACAAAGTGGAAAGTAGAAAGTAGAAGTTGAAAGTAGAAAGTAGAAAGTAAAAAGTTGAAAGTAGAAAGTTGAAAGAAGTTCAAAGTTCGGGGTTCGAGTCAATGTTTAGTGTTCATGGTTAAGTGTAGCTATAGTCAAATGCCTCATTGTAAGAGACTTGCATGACCTGCATGACTTGCACGACTAATAATGTATAATGTATTATGTATTATAGGCGATGTGCCGCATTGGAAGAGACTGCAAGACCGCAAGACTGCACGACTTGCAAGACCCGTGCCCTGTGCTCTGTGCCCTGTGCCCTGTGCTTTTGCCGCCAGCCGCATGCCGCAAGCCGCAAGCCGTTCTTCCGCCCCGTGCCTGTTTCTTGATTATTGATTTGTTACTATTTATATATAAAACTACTTGACATGAAATATTCCCACTACCACATTCTGCTTCCGCTGTTGTTAATTGCACTGGGTTCCTGCTCCGGTCCCGGCGACCTGACAGTTATAAAGTCTGATGTCCTGAAAGACAAGATTGCCGGCGGCTGGGCCGGTAAAATGATTGGCGTAAGCTATGGAGCGCCGACCGAATTCAGGGCACAGGGCCGCACCCACGAGGATTCAATCAGCTGGGAAGCCTCCGACATCAGGGGAAGTCTATGGCAGGACGACATTTATGTTCAGCTATCCTTCCTCATGACCATGGACAGATACGGGATGGACGCTCCTTCAAAAAAATTCCAGGAAGCCTTTGCCCTGGCGGGCTTCCCCTTGTGGCACGCCAATATGCAGGCAAGGAAAAACTTCCACGACAGCATCTTCGCCCCTCTCTCGGGCAGACCGGAATATAATATCCATGCTGACGACATCGACTTCCAGATAGAATCGGACTATATCGGCTTCATGTGCCCGGGCATGCCCGCCACCGCCACTGCAACAGCCGACAGGATCGGACGCGTAATGAACTACGGCGATGGCGTTTACGGCGGAATTTTCGTGGCTGCCCTCTATTCCGAAGCCTTTTTTGAATCAAACATCAGAACGCTGATTGAAAAAGCCCTGCTTTCCATACCCCGCGAGAGTGACTATCACAAGGCTATCAGCGATGTGCTGCTGCTGCACGACCACTATCCTGACGACTGGCGGGCAGCATGGATGCAACTCGAAGGGAAATGGGGAGATGTCGATATCTGCGGCGCCGGTTCACCCTTTAACATCGATGCCAAGCTGAACGGGGCCTATATAGTGATGGGACTGCTTTACGGGGAAGGAGACCCGCTCAAAACTCTTGAAATATCGACCCGGTGCGGACAGGATTCCGACTGCAACCCCTCGAATGCAATGGCAGTGCTGGGCGTGATAAACGGATTCAGCGGACTGCCGGCTGAAATGCAGGAAGGCGTAAAGGCAATCGCCGATTCAACATTTATCCATACTTCATATTCGTTTAACTCTGCAGTCGAATCAACATATAAATATGCCCGGGAACTGGCAGTCAGGTCCGGAGGTAAAATAAAAGGAAAAAGGATCCTTGTAAAAAAGGAGGAACCGGTTTCCCCTGATCTGGAAATATCATTCCCTGATCTGGTCTTTGACAAAAGGATTTCGGTTTTTGACAATGAAGGATGGAAATTCCGCGGGAAATGGAAAGTGCACAAGCCGGAAACAGGACGCACAGGCCGGCCCCGGGGACAGTCGATGGTATCGGGAAACGCGGGCGATGAACTGACAATCAAATTCTCAGGAAGCGGTATCTCCCTTACAGGCAACTGGTACCGCGACGGCGGCAGGGCCGATGTATTCCTCGACGGCAGCTATCACCGGACCATCGATACTTATTACGACTATGCCGGTCAGCAGCATACCGAAAGCATCTGGCATGCAGTAAACCTTGAACCGGGCAATCACACCGTGAAACTGGTAGTTAAAGGCGAAAAACGGGATGAATCGGAAGGAACCAACATTTATGTCGTCTCGGCAACTATCTTCAAAAAGGAAAAGAAAAAGAATGAGACACACAAATTCAGCTTCGAACAATAACTGAAGCGGCACCGGTACTCAATGGATCATTCTCCCATACGGGCCTGCCTCATGCCGAGAGGAATATAATCACTCCTGCCGTAGACATTCTTGAAAGCCGGCCTGATTATCCGTTTTGCCGAAAATGTAAGTTCCTCTATCCTGTGGGTACACCATCCCGAAACTCTTGCTATGGCAAACAGCGGAGTGTAAAGCTCCCTCGCGATTGAAAGGCAGGAGTAGACAAAACCGGAATAGAAATCGACATTTATGCAGAGCGTCTTTACCGACTTCTCTCCCCTGAAAACCCTGAAAACCTCAGGGGCAATTCTTTCCACGAGGGCATAGAGCTCAAACTCATCGAGACGTCCTTTTTCAATTGCCAGTTCCCTGGCCTTCGACTTCAGGATCATTGCCCTCGGATCGGAAATGGTGTAAACGGCATGACCAACTCCGTAAATTTTTCCAGAATAATCGTTAGCCTGCCTGTTAAGTATCTTCAGCAGGTAATTCTTAAGCTCATCCTCATCCTTCCAGTCCTTCACGTTCAACTTGATATTCTCCATCATTTCAAGAACCTTTAGATTGGCTCCGCCATGCAATGGTCCCTTGAGCGAACCGATGGCCGAGGTCACTGAAGAATAAATATCCGTCTCCGTCGAGCTTGTAACCCTCATCGTGAAAGTGGAATTATTCCCTCCCCCGTGTTCAGAGTGAAGCACCAGCATAAGATCGAGAAGATCGGCCTCAAGCTTTGTGAAAGAGGGAGTCGTTCCCTTGATGAGGTAAAGAAAATTCTCGGCGGTGCTCAGCTCGGGATCGGGATGCCTGATCGACAGGGTTCTCCCCTTGTAAAGATGCCGCATGGCCTGATATGAATAGGCAACAATTGTCGGGAATTTGGCAATCAGGTTCAGCGACTGACGAATCATATTGCTTAGTGAGATGTCATCAGCCCTGTCATCAAGAATATAAAGCCCCAGCACCGACCTGGCAAGGATATTCAGGACATCCTTGCCCTTCATCGACAGGATCATATCCTTAGTGAAATCATCGGGAAGAGCCCTAAGGCTGCCCATGTAGGCTGAAAACTCATCCAACTCCGTTTTTGAAGGCAGATATCCCGTGAGTAGCAGAAAGACAGTCTCATCAAAGCCATGCCGGTCCTCCCTCTGAAATCCCGCGACGATGTCTTCAAGATCAATCCCCCTGTAAAAAAGCTTCCCGGGAATGGGCACTACCCTGCCGTCCTCCTTACTGTATCCTACAACATCACCAATATTTGTAAGACCGACGAGAACACCTGTTCCGTCAGCATTTCGCAAACCTCTCTTTACATCCCAACGCTCAAAAAGGCTATTGTCTATATCACAAGATTTTATTACAGGTCCCTGAAGTTTTGAAATTATATTGTTATCTCCCATTATTAGCGTTTTTTTGATCAGGCTTTAATATTATCAACCAGGGCATCCCCGAATTCCGAGGTCTTCAACAGATGCGCCCCATCCATCAGACGGTGAAAATCGTAGGTGACCTTCCTTTCCATGATGGTTTTTTCAAGGCTTTTGTATATACAGGCTGCAGCTTCTCCCCAGCCGAGATAGTCAAACATAAGTGCACCGGACAGTATTACCGAACCAGGATTGACCTTGTCCTGCCCGGCATACTTCGGCGCCGTGCCGTGTGTCGCTTCAAAAACGGCATGCCCTGTCTCATAGTTAATGTTTCCTCCGGGAGCAATGCCTATACCCCCCACTATTGCAGCGAGCGCATCTGAAATATAATCCCCGTTAAGATTCAGAGTGGCGATGACGGAATATTCCTCTGGCCTTGTAAGTATCTGCTGAAGAAAGGCATCGGCAATAACATCCTTGATTATAACCTTTCCTTCCGATTCAGCCCTGGCCTGCTGCCCGCGGGAACTATGCTCCCATGTAAAGACCGAATCGCCAAACTCCCGTTCAGCAAGGGCATAACCCCATTTCATGAATGCGCCCTCGGTGTATTTCATTATGTTGCCCTTGTGAACAATGGTCACAGAGGGCAGTTTCCTTTCAATTGCAAATTTAATCGCCTGTCTCACAAGGCGTTCCGAACCTTCGAGCGAGACCGGCTTGATGCCTATGGATGAAGTTGCCGGGAAACGGATTGATCTTACTCCCATTTCATCGATGAGAAAATTCCTGAGTTTCTCCGTGGCCTGGTCACCATGCATGTACTCTATGCCGGCATATATATCCTCCGAGTTCTCCCTGAAGATATGCATGTCGACTTTTTCAGGATTTTTTACAGGACTTGGCACTCCGTCGAAATATCTTACCGGGCGATAGCAAACGTAGAGATCGAGCTCCTGGCGGAGAGCCACGTTAAGCGAACGCATTCCCCCTCCCACAGGCGTGGTTAGCGGTCCCTTTATCCCGACAAGATATTCCCTGAAACTATCAAGGGTCTCCCGGGGTAGCCACTGGCCTGTCTGTTTGAAGGCTTTCTCTCCTGCCAACACTTCCTTCCATTCAATCCTCCTTCCGCCGCCATATGCCTTTTCAACTGCAGCGTCAAACACCCTGACTGATGCATTCCATATATCAGGCCCTGTGCCGTCACCTTCAATAAAGGGAATAACCGGGTTGACAGGCACTTCAAGTGAACCATTTATAAATCTTATCTTTTGTGGCTTCATGTATTAATATCTTAATAATTCTATAATTCTGATAACCGAGCTATTGCTGCAAACTTAACCCCCTTGTCAGGTTCAACGCGCTTCCTGCCCGGAACCATGCTATCTGATTTTCATTGTAGGAATGAACTGCATCGATGTATTCAAGGCTTTCATCCGAATGATGAATCGTGATCCTGAACGTGCTTCCCGGACTAAAGCTGTCAAATCCTCCGACACTGAACCAGTCGTCCTCGCGTATCCTGTCATAGTCAGCGGCATTGGCAAAAGTCAGAGTCAGGACACCCTGTTTTTTCAGGTTCGTCTCATGAATGCGGGCAAATGACTTCACAATTATCAGCCTTACCCCGAAGAACCTGGGTTCCATGGCTGCATGCTCACGCGACGATCCTTCTCCGAAATTTTCTTCTCCTGCCACCACCATGCCCAGATTGTTGTCGCGGTAATGCCCTGCCACCTCAGGCACCGGTCCGTATTCCCTTGTCAGAATGTTAAGTACCGAATTGGCCTTGTTACTGAAGGCATTGACTGCACCTATCATGTAATTGCCAGATATATTTTCAAGATGTCCCCGGAACCTGAGCCAGGGCCCTGCCATCGATATATGGTCGGTGGTGCATTTGCCCTTGGCCTTGATAAGCAGGGGGATATTCTGAAAATCACTCTCTTCTGGTTCCCTGAAAGGAATCAGCTTCTGAAGCCTTTCAGAGCCGGGAGCTATACTAATCTCTATGCCCTCACGATCGGCCGGGGGAATCCTGTAGCCGGGAGGCGGTTCTGACGTAATAAGCCGCGGAAGTACCCCTGCTTCAGGTTCCGGCAGCCTGATGAAATCCCTGCCGGGATTCATCAGCAAATCGGTCATCGGGTTAAACAAAAGGTTTCCTGCAATCGACAGTGCAGCAACTATCTCAGGTGACGCGACAAAGGCATGAGTGTCGGGATTGCCGTCGGCCCTTCCTGCAAAATTCCTGTTGAAGGAATGTATTATGGAATTGAGCCCTTTGCTCTCTCCCCTGTCCCACTGCCCGATGCACGGACCGCAGGCATTGGCAAAAAGCCTGGCACCGGCCTTTCTGAATATATCCAACAAACCGGCTTCCTCCGCTATCCTCCTAACCTTCTCCGAACCGGGTATTACTATGAATTCCGATTTCAGCTTCAGCTTATTACGAAGTGCATATTCTATCACTGAAGCAGCCCTCGACAGATCCTCGAAGGATGAATTCGTGCATGAACCGATCAGGCCGGAACTTAACCTCAAAGGCCAGCCGTTACCGGCAGCTTCTTCCTTCATCCGCGATACCGGGATTGCCCGGTCAGGACTGAAAGGACCGTTAATATGAGGCTCAAGTGCCGACAGGTCAATCTCTATAAGCTGATCATAATATTTTTCAGGTTGATCAAATACCTCAGGATCAGCTGTCAGATGCAGCCTGTTGGCCTCTGCCATTTCAAGCACTTCCTTCCTTCCCGTGGATTCAAGATACCCGGCCATTGAATCATCAAACCCGAATACTGAACAGGTGGCCCCGATTTCGGCTCCCATGTTGCAGATGCTTGCCTTTCCGGTGCATGACAGTGATTCGGCTCCTTCGCCGAAATACTCGATAACCGAACCTGTTCCTCCCTTCACTGTCAGCATTCCCGCTAACCGTAAAATGACATCCTTCGGTGAAGCCCATCCGCTGAGCCTTCCGCTCAGCTTCACACCTATTATGCCGGGAAACTTCAGCTCCCATCCCATCCCTGTCATAACATCAACTGCATCGGCGCCGCCGACACCCGGAGCTATCATCCCGAGCCCGCCTGCAGTGGGAGTGTGTGAATCGGTCCCTATCATAAGACCACCCGGGAAAGCATAATTCTCAAGCACAACCTGATGAATAATACCGGCTCCCGGCTCCCAGAAACCAATGTTGTACCTGGCTGAAACAGAACGGAGAAAATCGTAAACCTCCCGGTTTTCCCCGAGAGCTTTGCCGAGATCCTCCCCAGCACCTATCCTTCCTGTAATAAGATGGTCGCAGTGAACCGAGGCCGGAACTTCCGACCAGTCTTTCCCGGTCACCATGAACTGCAGCAGGGCCATCTGGGCCGTGGCATCCTGCATTGCCAGCCTGTCGGGCCTGAACAACGCGTAGTCAGATTTTCTTCTGATGGCTGACACCCTCGACAGGTCGCTAAGATGATTGAACAATATCTTTTCCGTAAGGGTAAGCGGACGGCCTGCTGCCTTCCCCACCTTTTCCATTCTCGCGGGAAGCGACCGGTAAAAAGCCTTAATTATATCTAAATCAAGAACCATGATTCAATAATTCCTTTTACGGTTTCCTCACATGACCTTCCCCGCGTATTATCCACTTGTAGGTTGTCAGCTCCCGTAAAGCCATAGGCCCCCGGGCATGAAGCTTCTGTGTTGATATTCCTATCTCTGCACCGAGCCCGAATTCACCTCCGTCGGTAAAGGCGGTGGATGCATTTGAATAAACGGATGAAGCGTCAACCTGCCTGAAAAACACACTGGTCCTCCCGCTGTCTTCCGAAATGATCGCTTCGCTGTGCCTTGAGCCGTACTTCTCAATATGCTCAAGGGCACCTTCAATATCCCGGACCGTCTTAACAGACATCCTCAGTGAAAGAAATTCCGTCCCGAACGATTCCTCAGTTGCATGCCTGAGCAGTTCCGGAGGATAATTCCCCTTAAGGGCTTCATAGGCCCTGTTGTCGGCAAAGACCTCAACACCCGAGTCTCCACACAACCCTGTAATGTAGGGCAGATCTGCCAGACGGCTTTCATGAATTATCAGGCAGTCGAGGGCATTGCAAACGCTCACCCTCCTGGTCTTGGCGTTGTGAATTATCTTACGTCCCTTATCACGATCGCCGTATTCATCAAAATAGGTGTGGCAGATACCGGCGCCGGTCTCAATGACAGGAATTTCCGAATTCGCCCTGACGAAATCGATCAGACTCCTGCTTCCCCTGGGAATTATGAGGTCAACATACTCCCGGGCCTTGAGAAGCATGGACGTCTCCTCGCGGCCGGGGGGAAGAAGCGTCAGTATATCCTGACTTACATCGAATTCGGCAAGCACATCCTTTATAAGCTGAACTATTGCCAGGTTTGAATTAATTGCATCACTCCCGCCCTTAAGGATACATACATTTCCCGATTTCAGGCAAAGTGAAAAAACATCAAAGGTCACATTCGGCCTGGCCTCATAAATTATCCCGATCACACCGAAAGGCACGGAAATCCTGCTGATCGCGAGTCCGTCAGGCCTGGTATATTCTGAAAGCACCTGTCCGAGAGGAGATTCCATCCCGGCTACTTTAAGAATGTCCGATGAAATTGCCCGTAACCTGTCCTCGTTAAGCATAAGCCTGTCGTACAGGGGATTACTCTTATCCATAAGGGCCAGGTCCCGTGCATTTTCCGAAAGAATGAATTCCATCCCGTTTACCGTTTCTTCAGAAACCCTTTCAAGAATACGGTCGATGGTTTCCGGTCCGAGAACGTTAAGTGACTTCCTCGCGGCCGATGCGTCAACAAGTATTTTTTCTATTCCGCTCATATGCTTTTTTCTTATAGTCAGGAATTAAATCCATTCTTCATTTCTTCATTCAAAACCAGATAGTGGTAATGTATAAAAGGTCTGGGAAGCCGGGTACCGGTACTTTGCTCCGCCTTTCGCGAGTCGTAGGCTGCTTTTCCAAGCCCTATACTGTTTCCTTCCTCATCGATTATTCTCACGATGTCGCCTTTCTCAAAATAACCTTCAACACCGGTTATGCCGACCATGAGGAGACTTGAAGCCCTGTCGGAGAGAAGGGCTTCCTTAGCGCCCTGGTTTATAACTACAGCGCCGCGGGCAAAGGTATCGGAATGATATAGCCACTTTTTCACGCTCTTCGGCCGGCCCTGGTGCCTCATGATCCTTGTAAAGGGAACATCTCTGCCCCTGAGAATATCGAGAACGATTGAATCGCGGTTGCCGTTGGCTATGAAAACATCAATGCCCTCTGACGCGATTTTCCTGGCGGTTGCATACTTCGTCAGCATGCCTCCCCTGCCAAAACCCGATTTGGATGTTGTAATGAACTGCTCAGGACTGGCTGAGTCGTGGCTTACCTCCCTGATCACCTCCGCACCGGCAGTGCCCGGAATGCCATTGTAAATACCGTCGACGTTAGAAAGCAGGAAAAGCGCCTCACTGTCCATCATCGAGGCAATCATGCCCGAGAGTTCATCATTGTCGGTGAACATCAGCTCATTAATCGCAACCGTATCATTCTCATTCACAACCGGAAGTACTTTATTCTCAAGCATTGCTGAAATGCAGTTCTTCATATTCAGGTAATGGCGCCTGTCACTGAACTCTTCCTTGGTTGCCAAAACCTGCCCGGCAATAATATTGTATTTTTCAAACAGGAACTGGTATGTCGACATAAGTTTAACCTGACCAATGGCAGCCCATATCTGTTTCGCGGATACAATGTTTGTCCTCTTTGAAGGAAGCACCGAACCTCTTCCTGCCGCCACAGCCCCCGATGAGATGAGGATTACCTCCAAACCCTGCTTCGACAGCACTGAAATATCCTCCACTATCCTTAACATCCTGCCCACATTGAGTGAACCGTCTTCACGAGTAATCACATTGCTCCCTACCTTGATTGCAATCTTCCGGTATTTCCAGTCATTAGTTTTCAATTTGATACTTTTTTGTGCCTTTCAAAAAAATTTGTGCGCAAAATTAATAGTTTAAGTTGAAAATAAAAAGTTGAATGAGTAAAGATCGGAGTTCAAGGGCTTAAGTGTTTAGTGTTAAGCGTTTAGTGTTTAGTGTTAAGCGTTTAGTGTTAAGCGTTTAGTGTTCAGTGTTCAGTGTTCAGTGTTCAGTGTTCAGTGTTAAGCGTTTAGTGTTCAGTGTTCAGCGTTTCATGGAAAGCATTGAAAAAAGTAAGAAAAAATTTGGAAATGTCATTTTTTTCGTAACTTGCCTGGTGATAGTCAGTATGCTATATTTCTGATAGTTGTTTATTTTTTTAAGGAGTTCGAATAAATGAAACCTGTAAAAAAAATAACACGGTCATGAAAAGAATGATTTACCCGGCATTATTAATGCCTGCACCTCTCTTTTGCTTTTCACGGGAAAAAGCAAGAAAGCCGGTTATACTTAAAGACAAAACCGGCATAACACGGTCAGAAAAATTTGCTGATAGTATAAAAAGTTCTAAAATTCCTTTGTCGTTCGATGCTTTTTTAAAAACCGGTATGTTGACTGACATTAAGGTTTTTGAAAATATTGAAGAATCTTCTAAACAATATATAAATAAAACAAAGTCATGAAAGCGAAAAATATTTTTAAAATGCTAATTATATACATGTTATGTGTTATAATAGTACCCGGTTGTCAGAGATATAACGACGATAACTTTATATTCAACAATAAATATAATGACATAATTGTTGAATACGCGAATATTAATTGCATTTCGCCTGCCGATGCTATTTCATACCCGGAACCATGGACGAAAGAAATTGCCGAAAGCTTTTCCATTTCTAAAGAAACTCTCAAGGAAACAAGTACTTGCGGCTTAATAGAAACAACACTTAATAACCCTGAGATATACGCGATACGGCCCTGGTGTGGATATTGTTCAAGTTTTAGTGTAGATGGTATAGCGTATTTTAATAATATTATAGCCGACGATGAAGTAATTCAAGAACTTCTTACACGTGCTGACGCTGTTGAAAAGTTAATAGGCAGATATTCTCATGCTGTTTCAAACAAATCACCTGAAAAAGATGAAGCTACAAATAGATATTTAGCAGTATTAATAGCATCTGATGCAGTAAGACCGTTACTTACAAATCGGCAAGCTGAAGATTTGTTGGTTTTATCATTAAAAATGATCAACCAACTACCTGTCGATAATTACGATCATGGTAAAACCGACCATGTACATATATTGGTAAGTGCATTAATGCATTTAAATTACGAGCCATTTCTTAACGATTCATATTTTGTTGATGGAAAATTGGAAACAGTAACAAGCGGATATAAAATATGTAATGAAGCGCCAG
>JAXDBC010000026.1:0-53296 GCA_034679225.1 Bacteroidales bacterium
TCCTCAGGTGGGCAGATACAGCATCTATATCATCGATGAGGTTCATATGCTTACTACACAGGCATTCAATGCATTCCTTAAAACCCTTGAGGAACCTCCCGCCCATGCTATCTTTATACTTGCAACAACGGAGAAGCATAAAATAATTCCAACCATACTCTCCCGCTGTCAGATCTTTGATTTCAACAGGATCAGGATAGAAGACATTGCAGCCCGCCTTGCATTTGTAGCCGCCAGTGAGGGTGTAGCTGCAGAGGAGGAAGCTCTTCACATTATAGCCCAAAAAGCTGACGGCGCCCTGAGGGATGCCCTTTCAATATTCGACCAGATTGTCAGCCTGAGCGGTAAAAGCATAAGCTACAGGGACGTGATCGAAAATCTTAACGTTCTTGATCTTGAATACTATTTCAAAACAGTTGATGCCGCGTTGAAAGGCGATATTGCCTCAGTTCTTACCATCTTCAGCCATATTCTTGAAAAAGGATTCGACGGGCATAATTTCGTTTCAGGCTTGTGCAGTCACCTCCGCGATCTGCTGGTAAGCAAAGATGAAGTCACCCTTAAGCTTCTTGAAGCTACACCGGCCATAAGGCAGAAATACCTTGACCAGACAGCAAACTGCCCGGAGAGCTTCATATTCAAAGCTCTTGAACTGGGAAGCAGTTGCGAACTTTCATACAAGTCAAGTAAAAATCAGCGCCTGCATGTTGAATTGTTCCTTGTCCGTATGTCGCGCCTGAATGCAGCCGGTACAGAAGAGGCTGAAAAAAAAAAGCCCCTGATAGATGATAAGGAGGAGATCCCATATCCTTCAAAATCGCGGATAATCAGGGAGACGGCCGAACATCCCGCGGCTTTCAGGCAGATACCAACCGGCAGACCGGAAGGGAAACATGCAGCTGTGATAGAAAAGCAAACCCGCTCATTCTCAATCAGGGATATAATCGCGGGGGACAGGAAGGATCCCGTGCCGCCGGCCGAGGCAGAGCCTGAAGAAAGTTCATCCGTTGTACATCAGGGGAATTCGGAACCCTTGCCGGAACTGACTCCGGAATCGTTTGAGGTTGTTTGGAAGAAGTTCACTGACTCACTTAAAGGCGAGGGTGCCAGGGTGACAAGCATGCTCAAATCAATACATACCGAATTGGACGGGCAGGAAGGAATAACAATTCACCTTGCAAATGCAGACCAGAAAGACCTGTTTGTACTTAACTACAAACCTCACCTGGCAACCTTGCTTCAACAGGAGTTCGGACTACAGGAGATCGAAATCACAACAATGATCGATATGTCCGAAAGCAATGAAATAATCTATTCGGATGAACAGAAATACAATTATATGGTTGGGAAATATCCCGGATTGAAGGATTTCAAGAAAGCTTTTAACCTTGATATTCCATGACACCTTATATAATTTGTCTTCACTGTGAATGACGAATCCAAAATACCGATGAACTACAGAAACCCGGCTGATGATATAAGGTTTGCAGGTATTGCACACGACCTGAACAACGTACTTACCATCATTTCCGGATATGCAGAAATGCTCAGGGAAGACCTTTCAGACAATCAGCCTCTTAGGGAGAGTTCAGAAATGATACTGTCGGCCGTGTTAAGGGCAAGATACCTTACCGATAAACTACTCGTCCCAGAGGGTGCCTGGAATGACGAAAAGACAATTGTAAACCTGAATGATATTGTAGCCGAAACGCTCGCTTTCTTCCGTCCTTCATTGAGCCCTGAAATTAGTATTGTAAGCTCATTCCATCCGTACGCGATCAATGTTAGCGCCGATCCTTCCGAGTTACTGAGGGTTTTCATGAATATCACGGGAAATGCGGTAAGGGCAATGGTAAACATGGGAGGGACACTGACTGTAAAAACCTGTCTGGAAGAAATGGATGGAGATGCTGAGCATGCCGGCAGAAACATGGAAAGGACGGCTGTGGTAAGCATAAGTGACACGGGCTGCGGAATGGATCAGCTGACGCTTCAGAAAATATTTGAGCCCTGGTTTTCATCACGGCCTGAGGGGGCGGGGAGAGGCCTGGGGCTTTATGTTTCCGGAGAGATCATAAATGCCCTGGGCGGAACCATAAGTGCTTCAAGCATTGAGGGAAAAGGATCAGTATTCACTGTCAGCCTTCCTGTGGCTGATACTAACTGAAATAATTTGAATTCTAATTGAGGAAGAATTCGTAACTTCGCATCCGAAGTGTTATAGGTCAAATTAATTCATCCTGAAATGCCGATAATATTGATAATTGAAGATGACCGGGATTTGAGGGATATGCTCAGATCCGCTCTTCAAAGAAAGGATTATACAGTACTGGAAGCTGACAACGGCAAAGAGGCACTGATTAACTTCAAACCAGGCGTAACCGACCTGGTTGTTACCGATCTCCTCATGCCGGAAGAGGATGGACTTAAAGTTATTATGCAGATGAGGGAAATGAAGCCGGGAATAAAAGTAATAGCTATCTCCGGTGGCGGAAAGGCAGGGCCTGGGAGCTATCTGGATATGGCAAAGACACTCGGGGCAGATTCGGTATTTCCCAAACCCTTTTCTGTAAATGATCTTGTGTCACGTATTGAAGATCTTTTGCATATCGAACAACAGTAAGGAATCTTTATTTTAACAGTAATATAAAAATCAGAATAATATGATGAAGAAGAAAGTAGAAGACATCTGCAACCGTCAGATAGAAAGAGAAGGATACTCATCAAACCTGTACCTGGCAATGGCATCATGGGCCGAGACCAAAGGTTTTTCAGGAACAGCCGGATGGCTTTATGCCCAGTCAGATGAGGAACGTGAGCATATGCTCAAATTCATAAAATTTGTAAACGACAGGGGAGGTATGGCTATCATTCCGGAATTCAAAAAACCTCCGGTAGAATATGAAAGCATCCAGACCTTATTCGAAGAAGTTCTGAAGCATGAAGAATTCATTACCGCCAGCATCAATGAAATGGTTGAACTCACGCTTGAAGAAAAGGACTATGCCACAAATAATTTCCTTCAGTGGTTCGTAGAGGAACAAATAGAGGAGGAATCAAGCGCCAAAGCTATCCTTGATAAGATTATACTTGTCGGCAAACATAATCTGTATCCTTTTGACAGGGACCTGCTTCGTTCAAGGGAAGAGAAATAAAAACTGAGACGGAATCCCCGGAAAAACAGATGCCGGATAAGGATTCTGAAGGAGAATGCATAAGCCTGTTAACTGATTCAATACCGGTCAGTTGACAGGCTTTGTACATTAATGCCGCCTTATTTTACATGCCTGTCCGCTCAATTAAAATGCGGGGTTTTTGACAAGCTTTGTGAAAATGAGTAATTTTACGGGAATATTTTTATGACCAGTAAAAACTATATATAGATGGATTTTATCAATAAAGTACTCGGTTTTTTCCTCGGAAACAAATATGACAGGGATATCAAGGAGATCTCTCCCTACGTGAACCAGGTGCTTAAGGAATACGACACGCTGAGAGATATTTCCAATGACCAGCTCAGGGAATGCACTTTCAACCTTAAAAAAGAATTGACGGCAGCACTTGAAGCAGATGAAAATGAAATGCAATCTCTCAGGCGTAAGGCTGAGGAAGAGGAGGATGTTGACAGGAAGGAAGAGTACTACAACCAGACAGACAAGCACGAGAAGATCATTGAAGAAAAAATTGAGAAAACTCTCGATACTCTTTTGCCAAGGGCTTTTGCCATTGTGAAGGAGACTGCAAGACGATTTAAGGAGAACGAATATCTTGAAGTCACGGCACTGCAGTATGACAGGGATCTTGCAGCAACCAGGGAAAGCATTACGATTAAGGGAGATAAAGCAATATGGCGCAATAAATGGATTGCCGGGGGCAATGAGATAACCTGGGATATGGTTCACTACGATGTCCAGCTGATTGGAGGGGTTGCCCTTCATAAAGGGAAGATAGCAGAAATGGCAACGGGAGAAGGCAAAACACTGGTTGCTACACTTCCGGTATTCCTGAATGCTCTTGCAGGAAGAGGCGTCCATATTGTGACAGTCAACGACTACCTTTCAAAACGCGACTCCGAGTGGATGGGACCAATATATGAGTTTCATGGACTTACCGTAGATTGCATCGACAAGCACCAGCCTAATTCCGCCGCCCGCCGCAAGGCATACAACGCCGACATCACTTTCGGGACCAACAATGAGTTCGGCTTTGATTACCTGAGAGACAATATGGCTATAAATCCCGAGGACCTGGTACAGAGAAAACACCATTATGCCATCGTCGATGAGGTCGACTCGGTGCTGATCGATGATGCCCGTACACCTCTTATTATATCAGGCCCGACGGCTAAGAGCGATACCCAGCAGTTCGATGAACTCAAACCAAAGGTCGATAAACTGGTAAACGCACAGAAACGCCTGGTAACCCAGGTGCTTGCAGATGCCAAAAAACTCATAGGAGAGGGTAACACCGAGGAGGGCGGCAAACTGCTCCTCAGGGCTTTCAAAGGTCTGCCCAAAAATAACGCCCTTATAAAATACCTGAGTGAGGAAGGAAACAAAACACTCCTTCAGAAAACCGAAAACTTCTACATGCAGAACAACAGCAAGGAGATGCCCAAGGTTACAGATGAACTCTTTTTTATTATCGACGAAAAAGCCAATTCGATAGAATTAACTGAAAAAGGGCTCGACCTGATTTCTGACTCTGTCCAGGATGCCAGCTTCTTTGTTCTTCCCGATGTTGGTTCGAAAATTGCCGACCTCGAAAAGTCGGGACTGGATGACAGGGAAAAGCTCAGGAAAAAGGATGAACTCCTGCAGGATTATTCCGTGAAATCGGAGAGGGTTCATACCATGACGCAACTTCTTAAAGCATGGACACTGTTTGACAAGGATGTTGAGTATGTGGTTATCGACAACAAGGTCAAAATAGTTGACGAACAGACTGGCAGAATACTTGAGGGACGCCGCTATTCCGACGGTTTGCACCAGGCTATTGAGGCAAAGGAGAATGTAAAGGTGGAGGAGGCCACCCAGACATATGCCACCATTACCCTGCAAAACTATTTCAGGATGTACCACAAGCTTGCCGGGATGACAGGCACTGCCGAAACGGAAGCAGGAGAATTCTGGAACATCTACAAGCTTGATGTGGTTGTGATCCCTACAAACAGGAAAGTGATAAGGGACGACAGGGAAGACCTTGTCTACAAGACAAAAAGGGAGAAATATAATGCCGTCATCGACGAAATCCAGGATCTGAACCGTAAAGGCCGTCCCGTTCTGGTAGGTACAACGTCGGTTGAAATTTCCGAACTCCTGAGCAGGATGCTGAAAATGAAAGGACTTAAGCATAATGTTCTTAATGCAAAACTTCACCAGCGTGAGGCAGAGGTAGTTGCGGAGGCCGGGAAACCAGGAGCCATCACTATTGCAACAAATATGGCAGGCCGTGGTACCGATATCAAGCTCACTCCCGAGGTACGTGAGGCAGGCGGACTGGCCATCATAGGTACTGAACGCCATGAATCGCGTCGTGTAGACCGCCAGTTGAGGGGAAGATCAGGACGACAGGGTGACCCCGGTTCCTCCCAGTTCTTCGTTTCACTTGAGGACGAACTGATGAGGTTGTTCGGATCGGAAAGGATTGCAGGAATAATGGATAAATTGGGACTGAAGGAAGGTGAGGTCATTCAGCACTCCATGATAACAAAATCGATAGAGCGTGCGCAGAAAAAAGTGGAGGAGAATAACTTCGGGATCAGGAAAAGGCTTCTGGAATATGACGATGTCATGAATTCCCAGAGGGAGGTTATTTACAAGAAAAGGAGACATGCGCTACTCGGCGAAAGATTATCGGTCGATGTTGCCAATATGATGTACGATGTAACGGAAAGCCTTGTGGATAGTTATCATGGCTTTGGAGACTTCGAGAATTTTGAGTTAGACCTGATACGCTCATTCTCGATGGATTCTCCTGTTCCAAGACAGGATTTTGTGAAGTACAGTTCCCAGGAGGTCACCGATGCCGTTTATACCAAAGTGCTCGATACTTACAAGAGAAAGGTGGAAGCCATCTCAAATCAGGCCTGCCCCGTACTTAAGGACGTCTATGAAAGAATGTCACATGTTTATGAAAATGTGGTGGTCCCGATTTCCGACGGAGCCAGGGTATTCCAGGTTATAACAAATCTTAAGGCAACTGCTGAATCGGAAGGAAGGGAGCTTTCAAAGGCTTATGAAAAAACCGTTGTACTCGCGACAATAGATGAGATATGGAAAGAACACCTACGTGAGATGGACGAGTTGAAACAGTCGGTGCAGAATGCCACCTATGAACAGAAAGATCCGCTCCTGATATACAAGTTCGAATCCTTCGAGCTTTTCAAGACCGTTATTGCCAGGACAAACAAGGATGTTGTCAGTACACTGATGAAGGGTTACATCCCGATACAGGATCCAGATCAGGTTAAGGAAGCCCAACGCAGGCGACAGGTCGATATGAGCAAGTACAAGACTTCAAAAAGCGACTTCTCGCAGTACAGCAGTACAGGTGGAGAAGGTCACCAGGGAAAGATGCAAAAGGTGGAACCTGTGAGGGTCGAAAAGAAAGTGGGAAGAAACGATCCCTGTCCCTGCGGAAGCGGTAAAAAATACAAGAACTGTCACGGCAGATTTGAGCAACCGGCGCCCGAAGCACGCCAGCCTGCTCCCAGATGATCAGGCTTTGCTTACTTCTTCTATGGCTTTCTGAATCCTCGTCATCGTCGGCCTGCTGACAGGCACAAGAGGAAGTCTGAGGAGGTTGCTGGAAATGTTCAGCACGTTAAGCATGGCTTTCACCCCAGCAGGATTACCTTCAGTAAAAAGCAGGTCTATCATTTCAAGATAGCGGAACTGAATTTCCCTTGCCGATTTCAGGTTATTCCTGAGAGCATTGTTTACCAGTTCGGTAACTGCGGCTGGAAAGGCATTGGCCAGAACGGAAATAACACCCGAACCACCGGCAGCAATGACCGGAAGAGTCAACATGTCGTCGCCTGATATAACATCGAAGTTTTCAGGCTTACCTTTTATTATCTTCATTATCTGACTCATATCACCACTGGCCTCCTTTACACCGATGATGTTCTCGCAGTTGTGCGCAAGCTCCAGACAGGTATCGGCCGATATGTTGCAGCCGGTTCTTCCGGGTACATTGTAAATGATAACCGGAACGGGACTCCAGGTTGCTATAGTCTTGAAGTGCTGGAAAAGCCCTCTTTGATTCGGTTTATTATAGTAGGGAGCTACAGATAGCACAGCGCTGATGGCCGAGAGGTCATACTGCCTGATGTTGTTTATGACCTCCTGTGTGTTGTTTCCCCCGATACCCGCTATCAGAGGAACCTTTCCATCGACAGCTTCAACAACGTACGATACGACAGCGTGTTTCTCATCCTTCGACAGTGTGGATGTTTCGCCGGTTGTTCCCAGAACAACTATATAATTGACCCCTCCTGTAATTACCCAGTTTATAACACGTCCCAGTGCTGCGAAATCAATACTCGAATCGTTCTTGAAAGGCGTTATTATCGCTACTCCGGTTCCTTTTATTTTTTTCATCCGTATATAATTATATTTTAAAGGTCCCCGCTCAAGCGGGGGAACCCATATGTTTGAAAATTATATACATAAGTGTTTGTGTATTCAATACATGTGGGTTTCATATTATGATACTTATACTGCTTTCTTTGCTGATTCGGAATTTATTCTTTCGAGGTAATACAACACCTGCTCAAGGTACTTTTCAATTGCTACCGGGCTTGTCATGGATATCATCAGGTCGAAGGGAGATGTTTCCGGCTTATCGTCGGTAAGTCCGACCTTTAATCCTGCCTGTGAAAGGGAACTTGCATACAAGAGTGGAAAAATATTGCTGAAGTTGATGTCTATCAGCAGGTCAAACTTGGTGTTGATGAATGAATCCACGTCGGGATTGACGGGGCAATAGAAAAAATTCAGTTCATTCTTTTTGAAACATGAGAAATACCTGATCGCGGTATAGCGGTCAGGCAACTCTTTTCCCGGGAAAAACCCAAGTATTGTGACCTCCCTGTTTTGTTCCGCCATATGTTGATGAAACCTTGTGAGAATACTGAAATCCTCAGGACGGGAAGCATCCCAGACTATACCTATGGTCCTTATATGGTAAAGATTGAGATACAGAGGTTTCCTTCTGATCCTGGCCATCTTTACCGACAGTCTGGATCTTCCGGCATTTATCCGTAGCTTCCTGAGAATATTCATGGTGCAAACCTAACAGTTTTTTATAAATGAAAGCTATATGCAGGGTTTATAATTCTTCTGTCATATTCAGAAATTCATCCTCGCTTATAATCTTTATTCCCAGCTTTTCCGCCTTTTCCCTTTTTGACGGACCCATGTTGTCGCCGGCGAGAATGAAAGAAGTGCTTCCTGAAATTGATGAGGAATTCCTGCCTCCGTTCCTTTCAATGATTTCCTTGTATTCATCCCGGCTGTGCTTTAAAAATACTCCCGAGATTACTATGGTCATGCCGCTTAAACTTCCTTCGGAGCTTTTTTTGCCGGACTCACCCGTCATTTTCAAACCCGCCGAACTTAAGCGCCTGATTATTTCAATATTCCCGGGATCAGCGAAATAGGATATGATGCTTGCTGCTATCTTTGGACCGATCTCGTTCACTGATGTCAGCGTTTCCAGGTCGGCCGCCATAAGCTGTCCGAGTGAGGGGAATTGCGCCGCCAGTGTTTTTGCCACTGTCTCGCCTACATGCCTTATCCCCAGTGCAAATATTACCCTGTGATATGGAACATTTACCGATCCCTTTATGCTCGATAATATCCTGGCCACCGATTTTTCACCCATCCTGTTAAGGGGAAGCAGTTGTTCGGCCGTGAGTTCATAGAGATCGGCCACATTCCTTATAATTCCCTCACTGAACAGCAGATCAACGGTCTCCTCGCCCAGTCCGTCAATATCCATTGCTTTTCGGGAGATGAAATGCTCTATTCTGCCCTTCAGCTGGGGAGGACAGTGAAGATAATCGGGGCAGTAATGGTTGGCCTCACCTTCATTGCGCACCAGTTCTGTCCTACATTCCGGACATTTTTCAGTGAACTCTATCCTGCTGCTTGCTTCATTCCTGGCCTGGCTGTCGACACCAACGATTTTGGGAATTATATCACCGCCTTTCTCGACATAAACCATGTCGTCAACATGCAGGTCGAGCAGGAATATCTGGTCGGCATTGTGCAGGGATGCCCTCTTTACAGTGGTGCCTGCAAGCTGGACTGGCTCGAGGTTGGCTACCGGGGTTACCGTGCCCGTTCTGCCCACCTGGTATGAGACTGACAGGAGCCTGGTGAGAGCCTGCTCAGCCTTATACTTGTAGGCAATGGCCCATCTCGGCGATTTTGCAGTGTATCCCGCTTCAAGCTGCTGATCGATTGAATTCACTTTAATTACAACACCATCGGTGTCATATGGCAGATCCTCCCTCTTTTTTTCCCATTCGTTTATGTATTCAATCACCCCGGCTATGCTACTGCACACTTTGGTGTTGCTGTCAGTCCTGAAACCCCATCCGGCAGCCTGCATCAGGTTTTCGTAATGAGTTCTGAAAGGCAGGTTTTCACCGAGGAGGAAATAAAATATGCAGTCAAGCTCGCGTGATGCAACAACGGCCGGATCCAAAGTCTTAAGGGTCCCGGAGGCGGCATTTCTGGGATTGGCGAAGAGGTTCAGTCCTTCTTTTTCCCTCTCCTCATTGATCCGTTTGAACACCGCCCTGGACATGAGTATTTCCCCCCTTACGAGGAATTCTCCTGGTATGCCCTTGGCCTTTATAACAGGAGGTATGGTTTTGATCGTTTTTACATTGGCAGCGACGTCATCCCCCTTGCTTCCATCGCCTCTCGTGAGCGCGGTGGTCATCACCCCATTTATGTAGGTAAGACTTATGGAGGCGCCGTCAAATTTCAGCTCGCATACATACTCCACAGGACCTTTGACAGATTTTCTGAGCCTCGAATCGAAGTCGCGAAGTTCCTCGGAATTATAGGTGTTTCCGAGCGAAAGCATCGGGTACCTGTGTTCATACTGACGAAACTCCTTTGCAATATCGCTGCCAACATTTACGGTTGGCGAGGAAGGGGATGAGAATTCAGGGTATTTCTTCTCAAGTGTCTGTAGCTCATTCATCAGGAGATCAAACTCGAAATCCGAAATAACAGGTTGGTTGAGAACGTAATACCTGTTGTTGTGCTCTTCAATCTCCTTGCGCAGCCTTTCGATGTGCGCCTTAGCTTCTGCCTGATTCATATGTTTGTTGATTTAACTCCAGATCCCGTCAATCACTCTCCCGCATTTACTGCACTTGTTGCCGGCAAGCTTGTCGGAGACTATCCGGAACCCCTGCCGTATGATAAGCCCGGTCCCGCAACCGGGGCATACTGTGTCCGACTGCCCATGCCCGGGGACGTTGCCGATGTAAATATATTGCAAGCCTTCATCGCGTGCAATCCTTACGGCGGTATTGAGAACCTCCACAGGAGTGGGTGGAAGCTGTTCGAGCTTGTATGTGGGGTGAAATCTGCTGAAGTGGAGCGGTGTCCTGCTGAATCCATTCCTCGCAAGCCAGTTGCACATTTTCTTTATCTCATCCGGGTTGTCGGTCCATCCCGGAACAATTAGATTTGTTATTTCCAGCCACACTCCCTGATCCTTTATTATCAGCAGTGAATCCAGAACAGCCTGGAGCTTGCCGCCTGAGAGGCGAAGGTACGTGCTGTCGCTGAACGATTTAAGGTCTATATTCGCCGCATCGATCACGGTACAGAGTTTCCTCAGGGGTTCAGGATTAATATATCCGTTTGATATCAATAAGTTTTTTATGCCTGCCTGTTTTGCAAGAAAGGCTGTATCGGATACATATTCATAAAAGGTAATGGGCTCGGAATATGTATAGGCTATCGAACTGCAGCTTCTTGCCAGGGTTTCCGATACCACTTTATCGGGCATGAGTCTTACATTTCTTGTCTTGTCGGGTCCGGTCTGGGAAATAGTCCAGTTCTGGCAGTTCAGGCACGCGAGGTTGCAGCCTGCCGTTGCAATGGAAAAAGCCCGGGTTCCCGGCAGAAAATGATAAAGAGGCTTCTTTTCAATGGGATCCACGTTTACCGAACAGGGATTTCCGTAGGCCAGCGTGTACAGCACCGATCGTGTCACCTTCCTGTTCCTGCACTGGCTCAGTTCCCCTTCCTTCAGTATGCATTCATTAGGACAGATCCTGCACATTACGCCGCGCGGCGTTTTTTCCTGGAACATGGCCTCCCTCCTGAAATCATTCTGAGTCTCATCATTATTTCCGGCAGATATAATATGTCGGGGAACACATAGCATGCCTGCCGACAATGCGGCACATTGCCTTACGAATTCCCTTTTGCTTATATTGCCGGCCTTCCGTCCCATTGAAAATGTCGTTTACACAAACTTAATAAAAAACCGGCTATTCTTCAATTCCCGGAGCGGAACAGAAAGCCTGTCGCCACGAGCAGGGGCAATATGTACAATGATAGCTTTATCCCAAGCAGTGGCACTGCCAGGGCTGAAAACACAATGAATCCTATGGCTGATCCCGCCAGATCGGAACTGTAAACTTTCGACGGCTCATGACCGGCCGGTACTTTTGCTGTAAGATCCCTGTAGAAGCTTCCGGTGATGACCGCCGGAAGAAATCCTGCAAGCATCAGCAGACCGGTTACTGCAGCCCTGTTGCCGATATCCATTACTCTGCCTGCAAGCAGAGCACTGATCGCGTAGAAGAGGGAAAGAAATAATGTTTTTAATCCGGTCTTCCGGGAGCTAATGACAGGCCGGCCGGTTCCCGAACCGACTGCCAGACCAGCCATCAGACCGGCAATGATCAGCCCTGTCGCCTGGTACATGTTACCGGCTGCCAGCTGCAACATCAGCAGGAGAGTTATTTCATACCCTGCAAGAGCCAAAGCGCTGAAATACATTAATCCCGAACCCTTCCTGAAATATCTTACCGATAATGCGAAGAGTGCACCCAGGAGTATTATAGAGAGTGTCTTCGCACTTGTATCTCTGCTCAGAATGAAGGACTGGTAATGAAAGGATGCTTCCGGTACCGTTGTCCTGTTTGGTTTTACTGAAGTGTCCATCAGGGAGGCGACCTCCTCCGATCTGGCTGTGACAAGATCGTCGGAGAGATAGTCGCAACAGACGTAGTGGTTGTTGAGACCTTTTTCATCTGCAAGCATGCAGAAGGATGTTAAAACCTCTTTGTCTGATGCAATATAATATAGTTTGCTGCCTGCCACAGGCACAACATTCCGGAATACCTCCCTCAGGCTGTTGAAAATTGAGGAATAAAGCCTGACGGATTCTTCGTTGAAATAATTGGGATTTATCCCGGGAGAACATGAGAACACAGCTCCCCGGTTCAATATCTTTTTTACCGATCTGAAGAACTCCAGCGTGTAATACCTGTTAAGTGAGAGCGATGAAGGAGGCGGAAGAAGCATTATCACAGCATCGAATTTTCTGTCTGTCCGCTTAATGTAACTGAATGCATCTTCATTGATTACGGTGTACCCCGGTTTCCAGTCCCTTTCAGTTTCGCCGATCTCAGCCGACAGCGCCGGGTCGCGTTCCACAAAGATCACCTCGTTTACACCATATTTGTCTATCTCCTCCATCCTTGAGACTCCGGGGCCCGATATCAGCAGGACCGTTTCAGGCTTTTCGGTCTGCAGCATGCAGTAGTGAATGTCCTCTTCGCTTTCAACAGCATCATTGCTGTATGTTACAAGCCGCTGGTTGTACCAGGTGCTGGTTTCGCCCTGATATTCCCCCCTTGTTACATTTCCGTACGGAGTGTCGAAGGTTTCCGTGACCTTTATTCCTTTAAGCATCATTTGCCGGAAGAGAAAATCAGGAGGAATGACAAGCATTGCAGAGACAACAAGCAATACGACTGATTTTAGGACAAGACTTCCGTATCTGCTCCTGATGCGGAATGTCAGCAGGTACCATGTAATGCCCATCAGGGTGATTATGAGAAAGGCCTGGTAAGTGTCAAGAATCCCGGCTCCCAGTACTGATATTACTATACCGGCAACTATGCCGCCGGCTGTTTCGACTGAAAACGACATGCCCGGATCCCGGCCGGATGCCCTGCCTGCTTCCGTCAGTTTTATGAATGTATATCCCGATATGAGGCAAAAGGGGAGAAGCACAACTATGGTTACCATCAGGCCTGCATGGAAAGAGGGGGTTTCCCCGGGATGCAGGATCAGTCTTGTAAGTAAAAGCAGTATTGAAAGTGACAACAGCGGTGCAGTGGTGAACAGAAGCATTGTTTTTCCCGGACCGGCGGCATTGGTGCCACGGGCAAGCGATGATCCGAGGGCCGAAACGATGAGCCAGGCACACAGAAATGCTCCGGCTATGAGTTCATATCCGCCGGTGATGTTCATCATCTCCCTGAGCAGAAGAAGCTGAACGGAGGAACTGATAAAACCTGTTATGAAAAGGGCTGTGTCCGGGTCAGATAGTCTGGAAGATACCGTTTCATGCTTCATTATCATTTTTTCTCTTCCCCGATCACAATTCCTTCGTAGATATAAATATCTGCATTCTTCCAGCCCTCCCAACCTAATCCTGCCTTGTCGCGGGAGGTATACCCGAGGAATTGCTCAACCGTCCATTTGTTCTCGGTGGCAACCTGAGGAAGCATGGTTCCGGAACGGTAATCCTTCTTAATATAGATCCCATGCCGTCCCAGTTCTATTTCATTTATGCTTTCAATCTTTCTCATCGGGCCCAGAACGGTGATCTCGATGTCGGTTTTTGAAAATTCGTCTTTGGTGAGGCGTGAAAACCGGGGATCATCAAAAGCCGATGACTGCGACATTTCAAGAACCACTTGCCAGAGCGGATCGGAGGAAACGAATCTGCCGATGCATCCCCTCAGATTGCCGTCTATCTTTAGTGTAACGAAAGCTCCAAGCGGCTTGAGGAACACTTCGGGAAGGCTGTTCCTGTCGACAATAGTCCGTTTGCCTTCAAACAGAAGCGACTTAATATTGTCGCGGGCAATCGAAATAAGCAGGGCTTTCTCCCTGTCGGTGAAGTGAACCTCATCAGCGGACATGCCTGATGTCTTGCTTTTTCCTGATTTTTCATACAGGGCAATGGCATTGTAACCGACAACACCTTCCTTGTCGCCAAATCTCGAATCACCTGAATTGCAGTAGTCTATCTTCCTGAATTCAAGATTCGCGTTAGCTTCGGCAAGATATAGAAGAAGCAGTCCAGAAGTCCATCCGCACATGCTGGTTACCAGCCCGGGATCATTTACACGTGAGTTTGTCCGGAGTACGGTGAGGAATTTCGCGGGATCACCTTCCACTATGGCATCGGCCGTCAATTTATCGACTGAATTAGCTGTTTCGTATGACGGGTAATGAGAGAAATCGCTGCTTATAACGAAGAGATTATCGGGAGTGAACCAGGGTCTTAGTATTTCGGCCATATTTTTAATGTCTTCCGTCCGGTTCGTCCCGATAATTATGGGAACAAGTGCTGGCTCATTCTGGAAATACCACTGAATGAATGGGACCTGCACTTCTAGGCTGTGTTCCTGGTTATGAGCGTCAGTTGGGAAACTGAACAGCCTGTTCTCCCTTAGTTTCTTTACTATTTCCCTGTTAACAGCGGCCTTGCCCAGCGGTGTTATGAAGTCGCCGCTGCCATATGGCGAAGCGCCGGCAAAAGCCTTTACATGACTTGAACCTATCAGGAAGATGTTTTTATAGTTTGCTTTCCTGTCGATGGCGGCAAAAGCTGATGCGGCAACCTTTCCCGAGTATACATAGCCGGCATGCGGACTGATGATAGCCCTTACCTTTCCGGGGGAAGCCTGGTTCTTTACGCAGTTCTCAAAAAGTTCAGCAAGGTCTTTCCCAAGGGTATTCCCCGATGCTGCATAAAATCTGCCTGCCGCAACAGGCTGGCGGTCCAGTGAGCTCTGCTGGGAAAATACATCCATAATCATTATTGTTAATACTGATGCAATCAATAGCTTTCGCATTGTGCAATATAATTTTTTTACCGTACTAAAGTTATGGTAAAAAAATCAGAAACAGAATAGATTGAAAGGAAATAGTGCTGTTCTGCCTAGATAAATATCATCGACTCCTTCAGAATCTTACCCGAATCATCAGTCCCGTATATCTTCAGCCCTACACTGACCGTGGCGGCACTGACTACATCTATCACCGGACTCAGATCATCTTTTATATCATCTATATCATCAAAGTCCTCAATGGGGAAATAGATGTGAAGGATCAAAACGCCTTCCGGCCTCGTGATACCCGCCAGAGCTTTTACTATTTTGGCGATCCATATTGATGAAGCCGTGTTGAAATACTCGAGATTTAATCGTAGATTTGTGGTTAATCGCGGATTTTTGATGTAATCATTGACCCATTCAAGAAGTGGTTCAAAAATCCTGGGAGCATTGATCGGGATGGACTTCCCTGATAGAATGAGTTCACCACTCAGATAGTTGAAATCTACCAGTGGTGTCTTGTCAGTTTGTTCAATAAATAAGTTTTTGAGCTCCTTCATGGCAGGATCGTTTTTCCAATTTTACATATATCGATGACCTGGTTCAAAAGTATAATATCTTTTTCTATGTTGTAAAATTTTAATCAAAAAGAAACGGTCAGTAATCAAATAAAAACATTCGTTAATATAAAACTGTTCCAATTCCCCGCAAATCCGACGCCTGCCGGCTCGCTCAGGCCCTATAATCACCGGTTTTATTAAAATGTTATATTTGCATGCGTAATTTCTTTTACTGCAATGGAAATTGTACTCAGGAACAAAATTACTGAAGCCCTCAGTGTGCTTTATAACAGTGAGGTTCCGGCGGATCTGATCCAGATCCAGAAGACCAGGAAAGAATTCAGGGGCGATTTCACCCTTGTCGTTTTTCCTCTGTTAAGGTATTCGAAAAACACTCCGGAAAACACGGGCACCGGCATCGGAAACTACCTTAAGGATCAGTTGCCCGATGTTTCCGGTTTTAATGTCATCAAGGGATTCCTTAATATAGAGGTATCAGGAATGTGGTGGGTGGACTATTTTACTTCTCTTGCCTGTGAAAAGGATCTCTTTGCAAAGTGCAGGACTGACCGGCCGGAAACCATCCTCGTTGAATATTCCTCACCTAACACAAATAAGCCGCTTCACCTGGGACATATCCGGAATAACCTCCTGGGCTTCTCACTTTACAGGATACTCTCATCCCGCGGACACAGGGTGATCAAAACAAATATTGTTAACGACCGCGGCATCCATATATGCAAATCGATGCTCGCGTGGCAAAAGTTCTCGGGCGGAGAAAGTCCCGAATCCTCAGGGATGAAGGGGGATCACCTGGTTGGAAAGTACTACGTAATGTTTGATCAGGAATACCGGAAACAGGTTGAGGAGCTTATGTCGGGGGGAATGAATGAAAGCGAAGCCCGAAACTCCGCTCCCCTGATGGCAGAGGCAAGGGAAATGCTTGTGAAGTGGGAAAATGGAGACAGTGAAGTGGTCGGCCTCTGGAAAATGATGAATTCATGGGTTTACAGTGGATTCGATGAGACCTATAAAATGCTGGGAGTCGATTTTGATAAAATTTACTACGAATCCGAAACCTATCTTATTGGAAAGGATATAGTTCTCGACGGACTGAAAAGAAATGTGCTCTACCGGCAGGACGACAATTCAATATGGGTTGACCTTAGCGGACAGGGACTCGATCACAAGCTTCTGCTACGCTCCGATGGCACTGCAGTATATATGACACAGGACCTTGGAACGGCAGTGGCGAGGCAGGAAGATTTCCAGTTCGATAAAACCATTTACGTGGTCGGCAATGAACAGAACTATCATTTTCAGGTGCTGAGGGCGCTGATGAAGAAGATGGGTTATGCCTGGGCCGACGGACTTATTCATTTTTCATACGGAATGGTTGAACTACCCGAAGGAAGGATGAAATCGCGCGAAGGAACTGTTGTAGATGCGGATGACCTTGTAATGGAGATGAAGGAAACAGCACGAAGCGTTTCAGAGGAACTAGGCAAGCTTTCAGAATACAGTGATGAGGAAAAGGAAGATATCTTCATGAAGATAGGCATGGGAGCCCTCAAATACTTTATACTGAAGGTTGACCCTCTTAAAAACATGACCTTCAATCCGGCCGAATCGATCGATTTCAACGGGAATACGGGACCGTTTATCCAGTATACCTATGCCAGGATCAGGTCGGTATTCAGGAAGGCGGAACAGTCGGGTGTGCTTCCCGATCCCGGGGTAATCTTATCATCTGAACCGGGATCAAAGGAGATAGACCTTATCAAGTTGCTCAGGAGGTATTCTGAAATTGTGGTGGAGGCGGCTGAAACATACACCCCCGCTCTTATTGCAAACTACTGCTACGAGCTTGCAAGGGAATTCAACCAGTTCTATCACGACTTCTCAATCCTGGGGGAAGAAAACCCTTCACTGAGGAATCTCAGGCTGCTGATCTCCGAAGTGACAAGCAGGGTGCTGTTTTCAGGCATGTGGCTTCTGGGAATAGATATGCCTGAACGGATGTAAGGGCGATCAGCCGGAAGCGAACATCACGCCGCGGACTTAAATAAATATTCAATTATCCTATAATATGTTTGAAACACTCAGCGAACGACTGGAGAAATCTTTTAAGATTCTCAAGGGACAGGGAAGAATCTCCGAAATAAATATTGCTGAAACTCTGAAGGAGGTGCGCAGAGCCCTTCTCGAGGCTGACGTTAATTTCAGAATAGCCAAACAATTTACCGATACGGTAAAGGCCAAAGCTATCGGTCAGGAGGTGATCAGGTCAGTGAACCCTTCGCAGATGATGATCAAGATAGTTCACGATGAACTCGTGGAACTGATGGGGGGTGATAAGACCGACATTAATATAAAGGTAAACCCATCGGTTATACTGATCGCCGGTCTTCAGGGTTCAGGAAAGACAACTTTCAGCGGAAAGCTTGCAAAGTGGGTTCAGACCAAAAAAGGAAAGAATCCGATACTTGTTGCCGGTGACGTCTACAGGCCGGCTGCTATAGAACAGTTGAAGGTTCTGGGAACCCAGACCGGTATTCCTGTATATACCGGGGATAATAACAGGAATCCGGTTCAGATAGCACGCGATGCAGTGAAGGAAGCGAAACTGACAGGCAGGGATGTGGTAATCATAGATACTGCCGGACGCCTTGCCATCGACGAGGAGATGATGAACGAGATAGCTTCCATAAAGGATGCCGTCAACCCGCACGAGATACTATTTGTAGTCGATTCCATGACAGGACAGGATGCAGTGAATACCGCGAAGGAATTCAATAACCGGCTCGACTTTGACGGAGTGGTGCTTACCAAGCTTGATGGCGATACCAGGGGAGGAGCAGCCCTTTCAATCAGGTCGGTGGTGGACAAACCCATAAAGTTTGTCAGCACAGGTGAGAAAATGGATGCCATCGACATATTCTACCCTTCTCGTATGGCCGACAGGATCCTCGGAATGGGAGATATAGTCTCATTAGTGGAAAAGGCCCAGGAACAGTTCGATGCAGAAGAAGCCAGAAAACTGCAGAAGAAAATAGCCAGGGATCAGTTCGATTTCAACGACTTCATTTCCCAGATCCAGCAAATAAAAAAGATGGGTAACGTGAAGGACCTTATGTCGATGATCCCGGGTGTGGGCAAGGCTATTAAGAACCTTGACATTGACGATAACGCGTTCAAGGGAATAGAAGCCATAATCCGGAGCATGACACCCCGGGAAAGGGCCAACCCAGGAATTCTTAACGGAAGCAGGAGAAAACGGATTGCCATGGGAAGCGGTACCACGGTTCAGGAAGTCAACAGGCTCCTCAAACAGTTCGACGAGACCAGACGGATGATGAAAATGATGACAAGCAACAAAAATGCCGCACGAATGATAGGAAGACGTTAAAAACCACATCGCCATGTATAAAATTATCGACGGAAAGCTGACAGCAGGTCTCATCAAGAATGAGATTGCCCAGAAAGTGGCTGAAAGAGCCAAATCGGGGAAAAAGATTCCCCACCTGGCCGCTATCCTGGTCGGGTCAAACGCTTCAAGCGAAACTTATGTCGCGAATAAAATTAAAGACTGCGGGGAGGTCGGATTCCGATCCACCCTGGTAAGGATGAATGACGATGTTCCGGAAGAAGAGCTTCTGGAAGCAATCCGGAAACTTAACAGCGATCCGGATATCGATGCTTTCATTGTCCAGTTGCCGCTGCCGGAGCATATTTCCGAGAACCGCATTATAGAAGCCATTGACCCTGAAAAGGATGCCGACGGCTTTCATCCGGTCAACATTGGAAGGATGGTTGTAGGTCTTGAAGGCTACCTGCCAGCTACTCCCTTCGGGATAGTGGAGCTTCTGAAGCGCTATAATATCGAAACCTCCGGCAGGGAATGCGTTGTGATAGGCCGCAGCAATATTGTCGGGCGACCTCTCAGCATACTGCTTTCCCGGAAAGGCACGGATGCAACGGTAACGCTTGTTCACAGCAGAACCAGGGATATTGCTTCACATCTCGGGAGAGCCGACATCATAGTTGCCGCCATCGGATCGCCGGGATTCGTGACAGCCGATATGGTTAAACCGGGAGCGGTGGTGATTGATGTTGGAACAACACGTGTTCCTTCACCATCTGCCAGATCGGGATGGAAGCTTGCCGGTGATGTTGATTTTGATAATGTGGCCCCACTGTGCTCCTGGATCACTCCTGTTCCGGGTGGAGTAGGACCGATGACAAGGGTCGCCCTGCTTCGCAATACACTGATGGCAGTTGAGCTAAAATAGATCCATACCGCGGAAATAAAGGTCAAACCCGCCCTTTCCCCCCGGCCTGTTTGAGGAAAACAGAAGAAACATATTGGTGAAATTCTCGTCTCCGGCAAGTATGGGCCGGTATTCATCCCATGAACTGTTTATTCCCGGTCCGAAGTTCACCGGAGCTGACCATGTTCCGTTCTTAAATTCGGAATAATACAGATCAAATCCCCCGAGTCC
Source organism: Bacteroidales bacterium (assembly GCA_034679225.1). GTDB lineage: Bacteria > Bacteroidota > Bacteroidia > Bacteroidales > VadinHA17 > LD21. The sequence goes on from JAXDBC010000026.1 coordinate 20,184, forward strand.
TCCTTCACGGTCAGAAGCAAAGACCAGTATCTTCCTGTATATGAAGGGGCATTTGTCTTCACCCGCACTGCTCAGCGATTCCACCTTTACTGGAGCCGGGCCTTCCTGGGAAAACCATTCATCTACACTCTGCTCAGTCTGCTTCGGATACATCCAGATATCGTAGCCGCCGTCGGCGTCACTGCAGAAATATGCAGTATCCTGGGAGGTATTGAAACAAAAATAGGCTTCATTGGCATCTGTATTAAGCAGCGTAATAGGCTTTGCATCTGCTATTTCAGGAAGATTGTAGCCGAACCAGGGAAGATTCCTTGTATATCTGAAATCCAGATCCCCTTCAGTATTCTCCGATGATACCACAGTATACTCGTAACCGTCGAGCGGACTGTAAAGCCTGTACGGGCCAAGGTCATCACCGGTAGTATTGACTTTAGATACCAGTTGCGAAAGAAAGGGATCAGGCGCCATCTCCATTTTTAAGAAAAAATCTCCGTTCTTCTGAGAGAAACTGTAGACAAACACTCCGTGAACCAGATCAAACTGCCCGCCCTCGCTTTCCCTGTTGCTTGAGAATATAATGGGATGGACCCCGGTCAACTGGTGAATATCAATATTGTAATCGTCATATGGCGAATTTAGTTCAGACAATATTATCAGAGAATCGGGAAAGGTGCCTTTTTCTATCAAATCAGTTCTGCCGGATTTTTCACAGGATTGCCCTAACATAAGCGTCAGCACTGCAATTGTTGAAATAATGTAAATATTTTTCATTTCAGGATTGATTAAGGTTTTAATTCATATTGAATTAAAACGGACTATGGAGAATAAAATTTTAACTCATTACTATAAATAAAAAACCGGGTTTGTGCCCGGTTTTTCGAAGGTAGAATTTAGGTTAATTCCAGGGTAATAATATATATTGGGTTAGAGTATACATGTAACTAATAGATGAAAAGAACACCCGAAAGGTTGCGTTGAAAGCGAAAATAATTGGAAATCCCGACCGTTATTTTTGTATTATACTGACATGCAATTATTTATAAAATTATAAAATAGTTGATAATATGATCAGTACTACAAATGGATTATTTAATAATGTTATTAATTTTGTGCTCAATATTTTAGAGATGATGGAAGACTCTATGTACAATTTCCTCTACGAGGATGATCTGGATAATGCCATCCGTAAGTATGAGCAGATGAAAAAGAATAATGAGAATTATTTCTTTGATGTTTTCGAATTTGAGGGTATTATTGATTATTATATAGAATCGAACAATTCATCGAGAGCTTTTGAAGCCGCCCTGTTTGCATCGGAACAGCATCCAAACTCGGTTTCCATCCAGATTCGCAAGGCCAGGGTTCTTCTCGACAGGGGAAGAGCGGTTGAAGCCCTGAGGATACTCAAAACCCTTGAAGATATCGAATCGGGTAACTACGAAATATATGTAGCCAAGGGGACTGCCATGGCTATGTTAGGAGACATACAGGGGGCGAAAAAGATGTTTGATTTTGCCCTTACTCTCGATTCCAATGATACGGTCATTATTCTTTACTCCATCGCATCAGTTCTTCAGAACCTGAATTACTATGAGTACCTGATCCCCTACTTGAAGAGACTGGTAGAGCTTGAATCCGATGACGATGACCACTTGTACGACCTGGCTTATGCCTACGAAAAGATTGAAGACTACGACAACAGTATCTCGCTGTATCTCAAATACCTTGAACTGGAACCTTTTTCCGACAGCGCCTGGTATAACCTGGCTATTATCTACAACAGGAGGGAGGAATACGATAAAGCCATTGAAGCCTACGATTATGCGCTTGCAATTAATGGCCAGAATACCTTTGCACTCTTCAATAAGGGAAACATTCTCTGCCTCCAGGATAAATTTGAAGAAGCCATTCCGGTTTATCTCGAGTATCTCGAAAATGAACCCGACAATTTCGAGGCAATGAACAACCTGGCGGAATGCTACACGAGAACCGGAAATCTGATCCTTGCCAGGAAATATCTCAATGATACCCTTGAGCTTGCCCCCGACAGTCCGTATCCCTGGTATGGCCTGGGAGTAATTTCGCTTTCGTCGGGCAATCCCGATGAAAGCATTATTTACTTCAGGAAGGCAGTGCGCCTCGATGACGAAGATCCTGAAATATGGTATATGTTAGGTAAGGCCCATTATGCCAGAAAGGAGATCAAGGACACCATCAGGTGCTATTGTGAGGCTCTCAAACTGGAAGCTTACTATACATTGATATGGATCGAATTAGGGAAAATAATCCTGAATGACGGATTGATCCTGCGCGCGCTTCCATTTTTTGAAAAAGCTTATAAAAAACTGGGAGATATCCCGGGCATCAATTATATACTGGCTTCATTCTATCTTCATATAGGCCTTGCTGAAAATGCCCTGAGGCATCTTTCGCTGGCACTTGACGCCGATGATGAAATTTTCGAGTATTTTCACGAGATATTCCCCGAGAGATTATTTACCAGAAAGATAAAGAAACTCCTTCAGGAATATAACCTTCGGTGATTGTCGGGGTGTTTTGCCCGCATCCGGATTTGATGCATCGTGAAGGATGCCTGATGCCGGATTGGATTACAGTCTCCGGAATTAATTTATGTATTATATATGAAAAAAGCAATTCCCTTTCTCCCTGACCGTCCTGCAAAACCACGAAACACAGGTCTGACCATGGTAATGGATAAAGGCCTCAGCGTGCGGGAAGCTGAGGATTTCATGTCGGTTGGCAGTGAATACACCGATTACGTAAAGCTTGGTTTCGGAACATCTCTTATCACGCCGGGACTGGAAGAAAAGCTGAAAGTTTATAAGAATGCAGGATGTATCCCGTATTTCGGAGGAACACTCTTCGAAGCTTTCATCATCAGGGATATGTTCAGGGAGTTTGTAGACTTCATCGACAAGTACGAGATAAGCCTGGTTGAGATCTCCGACGGGTCCTATGAAATGAGCCAGGATACAAAACTTGAATGTATAAGAACACTGGCAGGCCGAGGAAAGGTAATATCGGAGGTCGGTTCAAAAAAGAAGGATGTCGTTTACACTCCGGACGAGTGGGTCTCGATGATGAAATCGGAACTTGAAGCCGGTTCTGTCAAGGTAATAGCTGAAGCACGCGAATCGGGGACAATAGGTATTTATAACGACGACGGATCGGTAAACCTGCCGCTAATCAAGGAGATATCGGATCATGTCGGACTTGACAACGTAATATGGGAAGCTCCCCTGAAAACACAGCAGGCGTGGTTCATTAAGCATTTCGGCGCTAATGTTAACCTGGGAAATATTGCACCCAACGAAATAATCCCTCTCGAATCGCTGCGACTCGGTCTAAGGGGAGATACTTTCTTCCAGTTCCTGCCCGACGGCCTTAAAGTATGACATACAGGGCAATGAGGAAATTCGGACTCATTGGTTATCCGCTGGGACATTCATTCTCGAAGAAGTATTTTACTGAAAAATTCTGCCGCGAAAGGATTCCTGACTGTGTTTATGATAATTATCCGCTGACTGATCTCAGGCAGCTTAAGGAACTGGTATCTGATAACCGGCTTGCAGGGCTGAATGTAACTATTCCCTATAAAACCGCGGTGATGCCGCTTCTTACAGGAATAGATCCGGAAGCCGCCGCTGTCGGTGCGGTAAATGTGATAAAGATAACCAGATATACTGATCGTGTTGAACTAAAAGGCTTTAACAGCGATATTCACGGAATAGCAGATACCCTGAGGCCGGTAATCAATCCGGGTCTCGGAAGGGCCCTGGTGCTGGGTTCCGGGGGAAGCTCAAAGGCCGTTTGCCATGTTCTTGCTTCAATGAAGATGGATTACATGGTGGTTTCAAGAGTAAAGAGACCGGGATGCCTGACTTACGGAGAGCTCGGCAGGGATATAATCCGAAGCACGAGGCTGATCGTGAATACCACACCGCTTGGAATGTTCCCGGATACAGGGGGATACCCCGATATTGATTATGAACTGTTAGGACCGGAACATATCCTGTTCGACCTGGTTTACAATCCGGAGATTACAAGTTTCCTCAGAAAAGGGCAGGAAAGGGGATGTGTTGTTCTGAGTGGATTGAAAATGCTTTATTCACAGGCTGAAAGATCGTGGGAAATATGGAACAGTGACAAATATTGATATCGTTTTGGGTAAAAAAATTATCGAATAACATATGTAAAATTATTGTTATTCGATAATTTTTTGTTGTTATTTTCAGCTTCCCTGTCAGAGGGAAGCATTCGACTTGTCGGTGGCCATAACCATTTTGACGTTTAGCCGCACCCCGACTTCAAGCACATCTACAAGATCTTGAATATTAAGGCTTTTCGCGAACCTGAGAACAACGGTGGGATTTTCGATGCCCCTTACATGCTCCTGCAGTTTCTGTTCAAGCTCCGACAAAAGTACTTCTTTCTGATCGATGTAGTACTTTCTGTCTTCGGTAACAGTCAGGTTAATTTGCTGTTTGTCAATTTCCTGGGCGCTTCTCGATTTGGGAAGGAGAACCTTTATGACGTTCGGATTAGCCAGTGTCGAGACAATCAGAAAGAACAGCAGGAGAAAGAACATGATGTCATTCAGTGACGAAGTGCTGACTTCGGGTTTGAATTGTTGTCTTCTTCTGATATTCATCTCAAACTGCCTTTAAAAACTGGATAAGAGATTCCTGAAGCTTTATAAGGTACCTGTCGATCTTTATGTGAAGGTAGTGGTAGCCGGCGTATGCCAAAACCCCAACAATAAGACCGGCACCGCTGCATATCATTTTCTGGTAGAGCCCTCCGGCAATGAGGCCGATACTTATATTGTCGGCAAGGGAGATATTGTAGAATATCTTGATAACCCCCGAGATTGTACCAATAAATCCAAGCATTGGTGCAACGCTGGCAATAATTCCCAGGTATCCGGTATTCTTTTCCATCCTGGTTATTTCCAGATTGGTGGTCGTTTCAATGTTTCTTTCTACTTCGTCAATGGGTTTTCCTACCTTTTCAATACCGCTTTCCAGGATCCTGCCCAGGGCGGCATGGTTGTTCCTGGCATGCATGAGGGCATTGTTGGGGTTTCCGTTCTTAAGTTCACCGGTAATTGCAGGAACCAGCTCTTTTGTTATGGCAGTGGTCTTGTTTATGTAGGCGAGTCTTTCGATGAAAATGTAAAAGCTGACCAGGGAAAGGAGAACTATCGGGATCATTATTATCCCGCCCTTCATCAGCAGATCGAGAACGGTCATTGCCTCTTCTGTCGATGAAACAGCTGCTGTCCCGAATAATGCGGCGATCAGTATCATATCCTTTGGTTATTTAAGTGCGCGGTGTTTTGATTTTTATAGCAAACGATTAAAAGAATCAATTATTTCCCTTCATTCAAATATCTCCTGAGGGTATTCAATGTCCGTCAGGAACAGTCCTCTTGCCGGTGCCGACATGCCTGCAGACGACCTGTTCCTGGCAAGTAGGATAGTTTCAAAATCTTCAGATGTGATCCTGCCTCTTCCTGTTTCTATCATCGTGCCCACTATAGCCCTTACCATGTTCCGCAGGAACCTGTCGGCCCTTATCGTGAAAACAAGGGTGTTTCCTTCCTGTTTCCATCCTGCACTGAACACGGTGCAGTTATTGGTCCTGTTGTCGGAGTGCAGCCTGCAGAAACTGGTGAAATCATTGTGTTTCATCAGTATGGCTGCGGCCTTGTTCATGGCGTCAATGTTGAGATCACCATGGACATGCCATCCGGTGTCAATGCCGAAGGGATCCTTGACACGCGATATCCTATACATGTAAGTCCGCGATATGGCACTGAACCTTGCATTGGCATCCGGCCTGACCTTTCTTGTTCCTGTCACGGATATATCAGGTGGCAGATATCTGTTCAACCTGAATATCAGGTTCTTTCTCTTATCCAGATCAGGTGACAGGCTGTCAAAATGAGCGCAGAAAACTGAAGCATGCACTCCCGCGTCCGTGCGGCCCGCTCCAGTCACCGAGATCTTTTCCCCAAGAATCGTCGACAAGGCATCATTCAACATCTTCTGAACACTCAATGAACCGGGCTGAAGCTGCCATCCGTGGTACGAAGTTCCTTTAAATGAGATATATATAAAATATCTTGTCAAAATCTTCACTGAAATTTCTGCAAATATAGCCATTAAGCAGATTATTCCGTTTTGGCCGCTGAGAATAAAAATTCGTGGCGACATTAGGAAAATCGATCTTTAAATGTAATTTTACATGCACCTGAATTTCGATATTTTGTTTAACCTAAAACTATAATCATGACAGAACAGAAAAATACGCAAGCGGCAGGTATGGCATTCATGGGAATGATCTTTTTCCTGTTCGGTTTCGTTACCACTTTCAACATTACCCTGGCCGACAAGTTCAAGGCAGTGTTTGAGCTTTCCAATTTCCAGGCCCAGCTGGTCAACGGAGCCTTTTTCTTTACCTATTTCGTATTGTCCTTTGCTGCAGGGGGCATTATTAAGAAACTGGGCTACAAGGGAGGCGTGATACTTGGATTGCTTCTGGTAGCAGTTGGAAGTTTCCTTTTCTTCCCGGCAGCCAAAATGCTGTCTTTCCCATTCTTCCTTTTTGCCATTTTCATCATGGCAGGCGGTGTTGTCTTCCTTCAGACCGCTGCAAACCCTTATGTGACAGCGCTCGGACCTGCAGCCACTGCATCTGCACGACTAAATCTTACACAGGCACTTAACTCCATTGCAACCTATATTGCACCCCTGGTTGCCGGATTGTTCATATTCAAATCAGCAGCCGATGCAGCCCTCGATGCTGCCGAAAACGTACCAACAACTCCTTTCCTGATTATCAGCATCGTGGTAATCATAATAGCTGTTGCCATTTATTTTCTTAAACTTCCCGAAATATCAACCCAGGGAGTTGAAAGGAAAAGTGTCTGGAAGTATCCGCATGTTGTTCTCGGTGCAGTCGGAATTTTCTGTTATGTAGGTGCTGAAGTCGGTACGGCTGCTATGCTCCAGAGGTATTTCCAGGAAGCCCTCGGAATAGCAAGCACCCAGGCCGCGATGATGATCGCCCTTTATTGGGGAGGCGCGATGGTAGGCCGTTTCTATGGTTCCTTCATGCTCTCGGATGTCAAGGAATCCAAAAAATATTTATATACGGTTCTGGTTCTGCTGCTTGCCCTTTTCGTGGGATGGTTTGTTCGAAAATCAATTGCCGACGGTCTTATATTCGCAGGAATCGCGTTCGTAAATTACCTGGCCCTGAGGCTCGGGAAAGGCAATCCCAGCAGATCGCTCGCGGTATTCGGACTTATAGCCGCTCTTCTTCTTGTTGTTGTAATGGCAGCAGGTGGCCCGATAATCCTCTGGCTTGGACTTTCAGTCGGTTTCTTCAACTCAATCATGTTCCCCAATATATTCACACTCGGTGTCAGTGGCCTTGACAAGGGAGAACTCAGCATGGCATCCGGACTTATCAACACACTTATTGTCGGTGGAGCAGTAGTGCCGGTACTGATGGGACTCGTCGCCGACGGCATCGGTGTCAAGTTCGCATTCATCCTGCCCATTATCTGCTACCTCTACATTGTTTTCTTTGCACTTGTCGGAAGCAAACGACGCTGATAACCGCGAAAAACATTCAAAATATCAGCGGAGCCGTCCCGAATTGTTTGGGACGGCTCCGTTTTATTTTTTGCATACAATTGCTATATTTACACACTTTCGTCAATACTAAAAACATATATCCATGACAACAGATAAACTGATAAGCAAAATCAACAAAGGGGACAACAAGGCATTTCGTGAACTTTACGGCAATGATCCGCTTGAACTGAAGAGAAACGGTAAAAGATATGCCGGGTTACTTAAAAGATTTGAAGCTGAATTCGGGAAGAAAGATGTTGAATTGTTTACATCGCCCGGACGTACCGAAATAGGTGGAAACCATACGGATCATAACTACGGAAGGGTTCTCGCGGGAGCTGTTAACCTCGATAACGCTTGTGTGGCAGGCCGTAACGGAACAAATGTGATCAGGATTATTTCCGAGGGCTATCCGCTGTTTCAGGTCGATTTGAAAGGCCTGAAACCTGTAAAAGCGGAAATGTATACATCTGCCGCCCTTGTCAGAGGCATTTGCGCACGTTTTAAGGAACTCGGTCATGAAATAGGAGGATTTGATGCATGTATTGACGGTGACGTCCCAAAAGGCTCAGGATTGAGCTCATCGGCCTCTTTTGAAGTCCTGATAGGAGCAATACTCAGCGAACTATTCAATAAGGGAAAGATTGATCCGATTCAGAATGCAATCATCGGACAATATTCGGAGAACAATTACTTCGGAAAACCCTGCGGTCTGATGGACCAGACTGCATGCGCCATGGGCGGACTGATCACGATCGATTTCAAGGATCCGTCGAAACCGAAGGTTAAAAAGGTGAACTTCGATTTTATCGCCACAGGATTTTCCCTGGTCATTACCGATACAGGAGGCAGCCATGCCGACCTGAATGATGAATATGCCTCACTTCCGGCCGATATGAAGGCTGTTGCAGCCCAGCTTGGGGCCAAAGTGCTTCGCGAAGTAAGCCTGAAACAGATTCTGAAAGCTGTGCCAAAGATCCGCGAAAAGGTGGGCGACAGGGCAATTCTCAGAGCAATCCATTTCCAGGGCGACAACCAGAGAGTGGTTGACCAGGTGAAGGCACTCGGGAAAAACGATTTCAGATCCTTCCTCAAAATGGTGGTCGACTCGGGATTCAGTTCCTATATGTACAACCAAAACATCTATCCCGTTTCAGATGTCAGGGAACAGAACGTATCGCTGGCACTCGCGCTGAGCGAACTGGTTCTTAAGGGCGAGGGTGCATGGAGAGTTCACGGAGGAGGTTTCGCCGGAACAATCCAGGCTTTCGTTCCAGGGCATCTGCTTAAGAAATATGTTTCCACCCTCGAACATGTGTACGGGAAAGGCTCATGCCACATCCTCTTTATTAGGAATCAGGGAGCCGGGAAGGTCAGACTTTAGAACTATCTGGTTATTAACTCTTTTTTTAAAGCATGTATGAATATACTAAAGGAAGATTCATTCAAGGGTGTCCATGACGGAAAACCTACCGGCCTGTACACTCTCAGGAACAAAAACGGACTCGTTGCCCAGGTAACCAACTACGGGGCAATAATAGTCAGCATATTCGTGCCCGACCGGAAAGGCAACTTTGCCGATGTGGTACAGGGTTATGACAACATTGCCGACTATATCAATATGAACAGCCCTTATATGGGAGCCGTGTGCGGACGTTGTGCAAACCGGATCGAAAAGGGACGCTTTACAATTAACGGAAAGCAGTACACACTGGCTGTTAACAACGGGCCAAACCATCTTCACGGTGGAATAAAGGGATTCAACAGGGTTGTCTGGAACGTGCTTGAGGCATCGGGGCAGAGCGTTAAAATGGAGTACTTTTCATCCGATGGAGAGGAGGGATATCCGGGTAACCTTAAGGTGTCGGTAATCTATACATTTACGGATGACGATGAACTGCATATGGATTTTCAGGCAACAAGCGACAAGGCAACAGTAGTTAACCTGGCCGGACACTCTTACTTTAACCTCGCGGGAGAGGGCTCAGGCAGTATCTGCGACCATGAATTGATGATCAGGGGGAAATTCTTTACCCCGACCGATGAAACCAACATACCCACAGGCGAAATCATATCAGTCAGGGGAACTCCTTTCGATTTCACCAGTCCGAAGAAAATCGGCCGGGATATCGACCTGGATGATGAACAACTGCGTTTCGGGGCAGGTTACGATCATAATTGGGTACTCGATCACCCGGCGGGTGATACGGGGCTTGCAGCAAGAGCTTATGACCCTTCCTCAGGAAGGATGCTTGAAGTGTATACCACCCAGCCGGGCCTTCAGCTATACACCGCCAACTGGATCGACAATGAAAAGGGGAAGTTCGGGGGAAAATATGAGAAGAGATGGGCTTTTGCTCTTGAAACACAGAATTTCCCGGATGCCGTCAACAAGCCTCATTTCCCTTCCCCAATCCTGAATCCGGGTGAAGAATACAGGCAGACATGCATTTATAAGTTCTCTGCCCGGCAATGAAGCAGATCATTCAATGAAACCCGCATGTATTGCATACACAAACACTTATGTATATAATTCTCAAACATGTGGGTTCCCCCGCTTGAGCGGGGACCTTTAAAATAAAATTATATACGGATGAACAACTAATCTTAAACCTAAGAAAATGACAAACAAAAACTCCAATTTCCTGTTCCCTCTGATAGTGATGGCAACTCTCTTCTTCTTGCTGGGCTTCATCACCACCATGAACAACTCGCTTATTAACTATCTTAAGGATGCCTTTAATCTCAACGAGGTAGAGAAGCAACTTCCCAATACCTTCTTTTATGGAGCCTATATCCTGTCGATACCTGTCGGTTATCTTCTGAACAGGATAGGTTATAAAAACGGGGTGCTTGCAGGCCTCGGACTGATAAGCCTTGGGTTTTTTCTGTGTATTCCGGGAGTCTCACTCGGTTATTACGGCTTCCTGAGTGCTGTTTCGGTTTTCGCAATCGGAATCGTGCTTCTTCAGGTTGCAGCCAACCCCTATGTGAATGCCCTCGGAAGTCCTGAAACGGCAGCCAGCAGGCTCACTCTTACCAACGCGCTTAATTCGGTGGCCACTGTTATCGCCCCGATATTCGTTTCAATGCTTATTGTTTCAGGAAACACAGGCGGTCAGGCTGATCCAAAAACAGTTCAGGGCCCGTTTGCAGGTATTGGAATTGTTACCCTGATCATAGTGGTGATAATGTTCTTCCTGCATCTTCCTGAAATAAAGGAAGGCGAAGCTGTTGAAGGAAGTGTAAAAAAATACAAGGACAGCGCTTACAAGTATACCCATCTGTGGCTTGGATCACTGGCAATTTTCTTCTACATGGGAGTAGAGATCGGAATACCGAGTTTCTTTGCTGATTATTCGGCAAAACTGGGATTTGCCTTCGACGGCGAAATGAAGACAAGATTTCTTGCTTATTACTGGGCAGGACTTATGGTAGGGCGTATTGCAGGAATATTCATTCTCCAGAAATACACTGCAAGCAGAATACTTAGCTTCTGTGCCGCCGGCGGCGCTGTAATGCTGCTTCTTTCGCTTGTCCTGGGTGGATTGGGAATGAACTGGATCGGACTGGTGCTCTTCTTAGGAACAGGCCTTATGCATTCAATTATGTGGCCCTGTATCTATAACCTTGCACTGGAAGATCTTGGTCCTCATTCAAAAGTAGGCTCGGGAGTAATAGCAACATCAGTTATCGGAGCTGCACTGCTGCCGATAATGATGGGTGCTATCCAGAGGGGAATAGGTCTCATTGTTGCGATATGCTGCCTGTTCATCTATTATGCCTATATCACTTTCTTTGCAGTGAAGGGCGCGAAGATCAGGTAAGGAAGAAATTCATTTGCTGATACAGATATATGGAGGGGCTTTATTATATGAAGCCCCTTATTTTAAATTTACAGTAGTGCCGGAACATATTTCAACTGATATAAAGTTTATGAAACAACACAGTAATAAAAGAGGATTTGCCAGCGACAACAATGCAGGCGTTCATCCGGATATTCTTAAGGAAATACTTGATTCGAACGAAGGTCATGTTGTGGGATACGGTGATGACCATTACACACAACGGGCCCTGGAATTGTTTAAAGATCATCTGGGGGAGGACGCCGAAGTATGGTTCGTATTTACAGGGACTGCAGCCAATACCCTGGGACTCAGTGGAGTTACAAGGTCGTGGAATTCGGTTATCGCTGCCCATACTGCTCACATTCAACAGGATGAATGTGGTTCTCCCGAAAAATTTGCCGGCTGTAAGGTGTTGACCGTTGATACGCCCGACGGCAAGCTGAAACCGGGTATGCTGGCAAAGCATGTTCACGGTTTCGGTTTTGAACATCATTCCCAGCCCCGTATCATCTCCATTTCCCAGACAACTGAAATGGGGACTGTTTACAATCCCGGTGAGATAAGAGATCTGGCTGAATATGCCCATGAAAAGGGAATGCTGCTCCATATGGACGGTGCAAGAATCGCGAATGCAGCGGCTTATCTTGGTCTTCCTGTAAGGGAATTCACCACCGGCGCGGGTGTGGACCTGCTTTCGTTCGGAGGCACCAAGAACGGAATGATGTATGGCGAGGCTGTATGTTTCCTGAAACCCGGACTTTCACCGGATTTTAAATATATCAGGAAGCAAGGCATGCAGCTTGCATCCAAGATGCGCTATATCTCGGCTCAGTTCATTGCCTATTTCAGAAACGATCTGTGGATAAGGAATGCATCGCGAGCAAACTCCATGGCAAGGATACTTTCGGAGAAGATCAGGGAAATTCCGGGTATCACGATAACCCAGAAGGTTCAGTCGAACGGAGTGTTTGCAGTAATTCCTCATGATGTCGCGGAAGTCCTTATGGAGTCGTATTTCTTCTATTCCTGGGATGAGCTGACTTCCGAATACCGGCTGATGACAAGCTGGGATACCACTCCGGAGGATATTGATAACTTTGTCAGACTTCTGGGTGAGGTGATGGCTAAGCGGGTATGAACTGTTGGTTGAACCTCTGGAATAGTCTGAATTTACAGGTCGGTCCTTAAGATTTATCAATGAAAAAGCCGGGATCATGTGATCCCGGCTTTTCAAGCATGTTGGAAGCTTTATTATTTCAGAGTAAAGCTTATTGGAACCATAAACCACACAGGAACAGGTTTACCACCCTGCTTACCTGGTTTAAACGCTGGAAGTGTCTTTACAACCCGGATGGCTTCCTTGTCGAGTTCAGGGTCAACCGGCTTCAGAATCTCAACTCTGTCAACGCCACCTTTAGGGGTAACGCAAAATCTGACAATCACTTTTCCCTGAATGTTGTTTTCCTTTGCTACTTCAGGATAAATTGTGTGCTCGCTCAGATATTTCATAAGTTCTTCAGTACCACCGGGGAACATAGGCATTTCCTCAACAACCACGAAGGGTTCAGCTTCTTCTACTTCCTCTTCCTGAATCTCTTCTGCAACAATCTCAATCACTTCAACAACTTCCCTGTCCTGTATTTCTACAGAAGCCTGGTCGGCTGTCATTAGCTGAATTTCTTCCTCTGGTTTTACCGAGTCAACTACAACGGGCGGAACATAAGCTGCCTGCTGTACTGCATCCTGAGGAGGAGGAGGAGGAGGAGGAGGAGGAGCTACATTCTCTGAAGGCTGATCGAGATTTTCCATTTCGACAACAACTTGCCTTTCAGTTACCTGTGCCCTGCCTTCTGCTGCTTTCGCATTGAGATAGGGAGTAATGATCGCAGTGCTAATAATAACTGTTCCGATCAGGAGTGCGATCAACACATTACGATTGTACTTCTTGCGCAGTGAATATGCTCCGTACTCCTTATTCCTAAACTCAAATACTATATCATCAAAGGCAGGTGCTCTAAATTTATCTTTTGCCATTTTCTTAAGGTTTACGGGTTATCTGGCTGAAGCAGTGGCAGTGGATGCTATGCCTGCAGCACGTTCCACCATCAGTTCTTCGTACCATGTGATCTTAACAAACGAGTAACGTGCAATTCCACAGATATTCATCTCGTCGAGAATATCCACGAAGTTGCCGTAATTGGCTAATTTATGCGCCTTAATAAGCACAATGGGGCCGGTGTCATCGTCTTTTTTCAACTGAGCCACCATGCTTTTAACCGAGTCTTGTGAAATATTTATTCTGCCCGCGATCACTTCCGCGTTGAAATCGTTGATCTTTTTGAACAGGGCTTTATTTCTGTCAAGAAGAATACTACGGATTCCTTCCGCGCTGAAATCTGTCGCCGTAAGAGGAGGCAGAATAGGCGGATTGGCGCTGTATTCCTCGGGTTTTACTGCACCGGGGTAGACATAAACCTTATCATCCGGACCAAGCAGAACGTTCACAGTACGACTGGCGGAGATTTTGGGGGCTTCCTGTTTTGTCGGATCCTTAATTTTCTCAGGAAGCAGTATCTCCATTACTTTGGCCTTGCTGAAAGCAGTCGTAAGCATAAAGAATACGATCAGAAGACACATAAGGTCAACCATCGGAGTCATATCAATGTGAGGGATTTGCTTTTTAGCTCTCCTTTTTCCTTTTTGCTGCTCTTGCTGTATTATCTGTGCCATATCACTGCTGGATTTCTTCAAGGTTAATTTTTACTGCCTCAAGGCTCGTAATCAGATTAAACCTGTTTACATTCCTGTCCTGAAGTATGTCAAGAACTTTCTCAACCATTTCAAAACTGGTTCTGGAATCCCCCTTGATGGTTGCCTTAATGTTTGGATTGACCTGGCGTGCAACCAGTATCCAGTTGGATAGCTGATTGTCTGTCGAGTCCATCGGAATTCCAACCTGCAGTCTGGTTCTTTCATTATTGTCCTTGGCATTCAGGAATTGCTTCATATTTCCAATCGGAATACCCATCGAGGATTTCTGTTTCTCGAAGGCCCTCAGTTCGACGTCTGTGAATTCTATACCGTAACGTTCTCCCATGGCCGCGAGGATTTTTGGCCTGTATTTCAGGATAGTGTCGCTTCCGTTGTCGAAATTCATGAAGACTTTGCCGTCGGGTGAAAGCAGGAATGTCATAATATTGAAATCAGGCAATGGTGTCTCTGATATTGAAAAAGGAGTATCAACATTTGCCGGCTCTGGCTGCCTGATCGTGGTGGTAAGCATAAGGAATATGAGTACCACGCAGAAGAGGTCCACCATCGGTGTCATGTCGATATGGGGCGAACTTTTTGGTAATCTTATCTTTGGCATTTTTTTCTTTTTTTAATGATTAAACCAAAAGATTCGTTACTGCTTATTTCTCAGTGAAGCAGCGAAGTTCTGGGTCAGACTGAAACCTGCTTCATCAATTTTGAAGGTATACGCGTCAATAGTTGAGCTGAAATAGTTAAACGCAATAACGGAAAGGGTTGAACCTGTAATACCGAAAGCGGTGTTTACAAGAGCTTCAGAAATACCCTGTGAGAGGGCAAGTGCATCAGGTGCGCCTGACTGGGCAAGAGCGGCGAATGCACGGATCATACCGAGAACCGTTCCGATAAGACCGATAAGCACTGAGATTGATGCGAGTGTGGAGAAAATAACCATGTTCTTGGAAAGCATCGGCAGTTCGAGAGCGGTGGCTTCTTCAAACGACTTCTGTATCGAGAGGATCTTCTGGTCCTTCTCAAGTTCCTTGTCATTCTGAAGGTCGCGGTAGCGGGACAGACCGGCTTTCATAACATTGGCAAGAGATCCCTTCTGCTTGTCGCACTCAACAATAGCTTCTTCAATCTTGTCAGCTTCCAGAAGACCCTGGAGTCTACGAACAAATGTGTTGAGCCTGCCTTTTCCTTTTGCCCTTGAAAGAGTGATAAGCCTTTCAAATACAAAAATGACAAGTACAAGAACGCATGTCATAAGAATGGGAACGATGAAACCTCCCTTGTAGATAATCCCCAGATAGTTACCTTCGAGAGCATGACCCTTCGGGTTGCCACCCTCAAAGTTTACAGGGTTTCCCATTACGTTGACAAACAACAGATAGCAAATTACGAATGCTATCAGAATAGCACTTACTGCGAATAGATTCGACAGCGCTTCTTTAAAAGAACTTCCTTGTTTACTCATTTTTATCGATTTTGGTTAGGTTAAAATTTTGTTGACTTGCAAATATATGTTTTCAATTGTTTTTTTCCAATAGCTCAACTAATAAATTAAATATTTATATATGATCTGTAACAAATCCTCTGTGCTTCTGCTTTAATGACCATTATATATATACTTAACCCTGTATAAAAACTATTTTTTGTTAAATTTAAACTGAAAACCGGGGCCTGCTGATCCAGGCCGCCTGTTTTCAGTTATTGTTTCTTTACCGGTCGAGTTTGACATTATAAACTCTCGACTTGGTAATCTCGATTTCCTTGCTCTTGAAGCCCTGGGCGCTTATTATAAGGATTTCGGATCCCTGGGGAATTTCAAACTTGTATTCTCCCTTTCCGTTAGTAAGGTTCTCGGCAGCGGTATTCTTAACCCTTACCGATGCGTAGGCTATAGGACTTCCTGCACTGTCGGTTATTACACCCTTGATCTCGTTGGGGTTAATTCCTTTCTTCACTGATGCCTGGTAATCCTGAACCCATTTGAGCTGGGTTTTTACGTTTGCATTGTTCGGATCGAGTTCAAGTATCTTTCCGTAGGCCTCAGCAGCCCTTCCAAGAATGGCGAGCTTGCCTTCAAGGGTCTTTTCCTGTGTGGCTATCCTTGTTTCGAGAGCGGCGATGCCGTTATAACCTCTTATTTTTCCTTCGTTGTTGTTCGGATTAAGGTTGATCATCCTGTTGTAATAATCTCTGGCCTTTGTGGTGTTGCCGTTTTCCATATTGTAGTAACCAAGGTAGGTCATGGCTTCCAGCATTTCACTCATGTTATCCAGACTGTCCTTTGCAGCTGTATTAAGGTACTTTTCAAATTTAGGCCTCGCGATCCCGGTCTTCATATCAGGGTCCATCCTCGAGTAAGTACGGGCAATCTGCGCGTGAGCAGGAAGATAATCCGGGGATTTCTGAAGCACTATATTCAGGACTGAATCGGCCGACTTGTATTTTTCGGCATTGTAATAAGCCCTTCCTATAAGCATATATTCATTAAGATTGTCTCCCTTCGAAGGATCAATCAGCTTTGCCCAGGTTTTGGCAGCTCCTTCATATCTTCTGAAGGTGTTGTAATTGCTTGCCATTTCACTGAGAATGGCCCTTTCAACCGGCGTTATAGGTGCATTTTCGTCGGTGCGCTTGGCTTTGTATGCACGATCAAACTCCTGGAAGGCCCTGTCAAGGTCCTTGTCGGCAGCAGCAATCTTTGTTTCAAGAACGCTCACCTGTTTTGTAAGCTCATCAACTGAGGCCGCAAATTTAGCCTTGTTGGCAGCACTGGCTGCAGCCATCCTCGATTTTTCCCTGTCGAGCTGGTTCTTAAGTGAATTCAGTTCATCAAGGTTTTTGGTATAGTCCTGATTTTTTCTGATAAGGATTCTTGCCATATAGTGGTGGTCTTTCTGCAGCAGAGCATCCTTTTCAAGCACCGAGAAGAGCTTCTCCATGTACGAAAGTGCCTTGTCGTAATCGGGATTATCCTTTTCATAGTATGAATAGCCGGCAAGACGGTTCATGTAGCCCCTCGACTGATCGACAGCAAGAATCTCCTCAACATTCAGGATTACTTCTTCATAATCACCTGCATAGAAAAGAGAGTTTACATACCTTATCTTTGCAGGGATGTTGCCTGCAGTGAGATCGAGGTATTTCTTGAAATTCTCCTTCGACTGCTCGAGACGGCCTGCGCGCCAGTATAGCTGACCGAGTTCCCTGTATGCCGGAGCAAAGTCTGCATTAAGGGTAATGGCTTCCTCGAAGTTGTCGATTGCCTGGGGGAATGCACGTCCCTTGAAATATACATAACCGATCTTCATGGCGGCTGTAGGTGACTGAGGATCGGCGAACTGAGCTAGATTATAATTCCTGATCGCGTTCGATCCGTCGTTTGCCATCATGTAGATGTCACCGGCCGTAAGAAATATCTCGGGATTCTTGTTGTCGATGGTCAGTGCCTGCCTTATGAAGGGAAGGGCGAGACCCGTATCAACACTGTTTTCAATGGAGTTGATATATGATTCGGCTATCTTGGCAAGAGCAAAAGCGTATTCCGGTGCCGGGGGAGTCATCTTTTTGATCTTCTTGTATGGAAGAAGAAAACTCCTGGCCTTCGTCCTCATTTCGTCAGCTTTTGCATCGTCGCCACTGTAGTTGGCTATTTTTGCAAGACCTATGTAATTAAGAGGATCGTTTGGATTTGCATCGATCCCTTTCTGATAGATCGCGCTTGCAGCCCTGGTGGCTGCAGCCAGTGTATTCGAAATAGTATCCGCGAAATAGTTGAGAAGGTAGTTATCTCCCAGATAGAAATAGTATTTGCTGTTGCCCGGCTCTTTTTGTATCAGGGCATTATACATTTCCTCCGCCTTATCATACGATTCACTTTTGGTAAGCTGGATGGCGCTGTTCAGATCCTGTGCCTGAATCCCGAATGCCATTACAACAGAAAAAACTCCTGTCAGCAAACCCATCTTGGTAAACATCAAACTTTTCATCGTTTTCAATTTTGATATCAATTTATAGTTTTAAATTATTCTCTCTTTTATACCACCCGGTCTTTGTATATCCAACACCGGATTTTTTTGTTTCTTTAAATATATTCTTTTATCCTGTTTTAAATTCACTTTTTAAACCCCTCTTCCTTTCCCTGTGCCCTGTGCCCTGTGCCTTTCATTATATCAAACATCAGGCCAACTCATTCGCCCCTCATCTATTCAGTCCTCATCTGAACCAGTCTGACCGGCATGTTAGCCGGTACAAGTCCCGACTTAAGCACTATCCTCTGACCCTGTTCTCCTGTCGCCCACTGAATAAAACCTAATCCAAGCCCGGTAAAGGTTTCCCTCGAAGTCATGTATACCTCTCTTACAAACGGGTATGATTTATCGGCAATAAATCCCTGGTAGGGCCTGTAATATGAACCGTCGGCGGAAAACTCCTGCTCAATGGCCAGTACATTTACCCTGCTCAGGAACATGGTACTCTGTGGATCATGCTTGTCGCTTACCCAATTGACGCTGATTATTCCTAAGGCATCGGGGTTTCTGGAAACAAATTCAATAACCTCTGCATTGCTGTTGACTGCAAAGAAATTGGAGCCCAGCGTGTCGGAGATCTCAAAACGCTCCTTGAAATATCTTATGTTTCCTGATTTCGTATTGTCGAATATCACACTGATCTTTCCAAGCTTCGACTTTTTATCCAATTCTTTCCATTCGGTAACCCTGCCCTTAAATATATCGGCAACATTGTTGAAGGTCATGAGGGTGTCGTGATTATCCTTATTGGTTATCAGTGCCAGGGCATCCCATGCAAAGGCAACTGAGCGCACTACTATGAGCTGTTCCTTCAGCCAGGCAATCTGATCTTCGGTCAGCTTACGGCTTGTAACCATTACTCTTGCAGTATCGCTCATAAATTGGTTAACTACATCCACTTCAGGCATGTACAGGGGCTCTATGAAAGCATTCTGGTACAGTGATGTAAAGGTATGGAGTTCCGTATCGATCAGGGGCTGAAAGGACTCGTCTACGAGAATCCTGATGTTTCCCCGGGTAGGGGTCTCATCAAGTTTCTGCTGACCGCCTGATCCGCATCCGGATGTAATTACTGCAAGCAATACAACCGTACTCAGGATACTGATTCCTGAACTAAACTTCTTCTGAGTAGTAATATTCACAATATTTTCGGACTTAGGTAAACAATTCCGGAATGCAATAATAATAAATTTTTGAAAACAACCAGATAAAATCATTTTAATATACTTTCATACATATAAATCTCTTATTAATTTTTTCCGGCGAGCTTCAGTCAACTTTAGAAATCATCAAAACGCCGGTTTTACTCATCTTCTTCATCGTCTGGCTTGAAAAACAGTTCCCTTATTTTAATATATGAGGTGTAAGCCCTGTACACACCGTAAAAAAGGCAGACAACACCGAAAATGACAAGAATAGGTCTGCCGAGAGTCGAAAGATTAGAGTCAAAAATAAAAATCAGAAAAATACCGATACCGAGGTAGAATAACACCATGAATGCGCCCAGAACGGCACTCATTTGCTGCATCATCTTATTTTCATTCATACCGAGTAGTTTAGTTAACAAATTAACGAATAATCATAATGAGATCAAAAAATATTTTTACCAAGATACGAATTTATTACACTAAATTCTAATGTTTTTAATAGTTTTTAGTAACAGTGAGCTGTCTCCATAGCTCAGGAACCTGAAATCATTATCAAGAGCGTGGCGATAGATTTTTTTCCAGTCATTTCCGGTCCATGCCGACACGAGAAGCAGCAGAGTACTCCTTGGCTGGTGAAAGTTGGTTATTATGCCTTCAATCATCCTGAAGCGGTATCCAGGAACGATTATTATGCTCGTAGATGCTTTCAGTTCGCTGATACCCCGACTGGTAATGTAATTTTTCAGTGCATCCAGGGATTCGCTGACGGGTATTTTCCTGTCTTCCCCATAGCCTTCCCACTGGCTTACCGTGCTTTCAGTGCTTTCAGCCAGGCTGCCCTCAAGGGCTTTTACTCCAAGCCAGTACAGACTTTCAAGAGTTCTTACCGAGGTTGTTCCGACTGCAACAATTCTGCCATGGTTTTCCAGAATTTTTTCAATCGTGGCGGCCGCCACCGAAAACCGCTCGCAATGCATAGTGTGCCCTGATATGAATGGTGTCCGTACCGGCTGGAATGTCCCGGCACCGATATGCAGGGTTATATTTGAATGACTGATTCCCCTTTTGTGCAGGGAGTCTAGCAATTTGTCCGTGAAATGCAGACCGGCTGTAGGCGCTGCAACCGAACCTTTTATTTCCGAGTATACTGTCTGATACCTGAATCTGTCTTTGCTTTCATCTTCCCTTTTTATATATGGTGGCAAAGGTACGCGTCCCGATGCTTCAATCACCTCGCTGAAGCTGAGATAAGGATCTCCCCACGAAAACCTTACTCTCCAGGCTTCTCCCTCGCTGCAGATCCTTTCTGCCGTGAGGAAATCTGATTTTCCTCCTGCACTGAATTGCATAGCCAGAACTCCGCCTTTCCATTTTTTGAGATTGCCGATCATGCATTTCCATTCAACCGGTACCTGAGAGGACAATGACAGTTCGTATGAATGGGGGTAAAGGGGCTCAAGGCAGAGAATCTCAACAAGAGCTCCTGATTCTTTCCTGAACAGAAGCCTGGCGCTTATAACCCTGGTATTGTTGAAAACCAGATGGCCGGCAGCCGGAAGATTATTCCCGATATTCCTGAATATATCTGTCGACACTGCTTTTCCATCGTACAATAGCAGTTTTGAAGCGTCGCGTTCCGGCAATGGATGCTGGGCTATTCGATCTTCCGGCAGATCATAATCATATTCGTCAATCTTTATATCCTGCATCTTGCTTCTGCATTGTCCGCCGGGAATTTCCTGATGTCAGGCGATACTTCTTCAGGGAGTGTTGAACCCGGGCAACAAAAGTAATAATTTATAATCTTTCCGTGCAATTGAGTATATTTGCAGGGCAGCAGGCCGTTCCATCGTTCCCGGCACAAGACCGGGGAAGGAAAGTCCGGACAACGCAGAGCACCATGCTTTCTAACGGAAAGATATCTGAAAGGGTATGCAAGTGTAACAGAAAACAACCTCCCTGGCCTTTGGGTCAGGGTAAGGGTGAAAAGGTGAGGTAAGAGCTCACCGGTCGCGGCGGCAACGCCGGGAGCCGTACACTCCATGGGTTGAAAGACCATGTATACCGGCGCCGAGGGTTGCTCGCCCAATGCCGGGGGGTGGGTCGTAGGATCCTGCAAGCGATTGCGGGACAAGATAAATGATGGAAACCGTCCGGAATATCTCTCGCAGATGACCCGGGCGGAACAGAATCCGGCTTACAGGTCCGCTGCTTAAATAAGAAAAGAGGTCATGCCTTACATGACCTCTTTTTTTATCTTGGGTTGAATCTATCTTGGGTTTTAAAAGTAATTACTTCAGTTTGAACACACTGTCTTCAATGGGAACATCAACTTCCACCTTCGTGAAGCTTATGACAATATCCATACCGCTTGTTGATGTAGTTGTCTTCATGGGAAGCAGTACACCATTCGTCTCGGTGTAATCCGAGGGATAGCTTTCAACCGTTATATCCATGCCCTGCTGGTTGACCGTGGCAGATGTTTTCACAAGAAGACCGGAAGCTTTGTCGATGTACATCAGGGCGCTGGTCCCGTTCCCCAGATCAGCCTTTATCCTGTAAGCCTGTTTGCCGTTTACGCTTTCTTCTCCTTCGAGACTGAGTTTTCCTTCCTGGTGGTACTGGGCCATGTAGTTATTGAAATAGTTGTTGCGGCTTATCTGCTTCACCTGCTCGGGAGTCATTTCCACCGGGCTGGTGGAGCCGGTCATGGGATTCACACTGTATCCTTTTTCACCGTCAAAGACCTGGACCATATCCTGCCCGTTGAAGCTGGTTACCGTCTTGATCTTGTTGGGACTCTTCATCCACATTTCCGTCGGCATTTCCATGCCCATAATAGAGGTCTTTGCAGAGATCCTGATCGTCTTGATGTCGCCGATCCTGTCGAGTTTATTCGCGGTTGTAAACTTTCCTATGATTTCATCAAGGTTCTGTGCATTCAGAGCGATGGCTGCAAAAAGAAAGCTTGCTGCAAGAAAAATCTTTTTCATCTGTGTGGGATTAATATTTTATTAAAAGGTATTAATTGTCTTTCGCAATGCCGTGAGCATTATCAACAGCCGTTCCAGTTTTGAAAGTTTCAGCATGTTGGCCCCGTCGGAAAGGGCAGTGGTCGGGTCGGGATGTGTCTCAATGAACACCCCGTCGGCTCCAGCACTTATTGCCGCTCTTCCTATGGTCTCGATCATCGCCGGATTGCCTCCCGACACTCCTCCTGCCTGATTGGGCTGCTGGAGCGAATGAGTAATATCCATGATGACAGGTACACCATTCTTCTGCATAAGAGGGATGTTCCTGAAATCAACTATCAGATCCTGGTAACCGTACATGTTGCCGCGGTCGGTGAGAATAATCCTGTTGTTACCTGCTCCCCTTACCTTTTCAACCGCGAATTTCATCGATGAACCGGAAAGAAACTGACCTTTCTTTATGTTTATCCATTTTTCGGTCAGGGCTGCCGTCTCCAGAAGGTCGGTCTGACGGCATAAAAAGGCCGGGATCTGGAGTACATCCACATATCCGGCAGCAATTGCAGCTTCAGAGGGGTTATGTATGTCGGTGATGACCGGCACCGAATACTTAGACCTTACTTCAGCAAGAATCTCAAGAGCCCTGATGTCACCTATGCCTGTAAAGGAATCGGCTTTGGAGCGATTGGCTTTTCGGTACGACGACTTGAAAATAAATGGGATTGAATACTTGTCTGCCAGTTCGGCAAGATGCCCGGCAGTTGAAAAAACTATTTCTTCGTTCTCAACCACGCATGGTCCTGCAATAAGAAGGAAGTTGCCCGAATCGGTGTGTTTCAGGCCCGGAATATCTGGCGCCTTGTGTTTCATTATGATGTAAATATAATAATATCGTTTCTTTTACAATGTTTTTTATCAATAATTGTATTTGTCATTCCACATGTTCCTCAGTCGCCGCCTGATTTCCTCCTCCCGCGGATTGGTACCCGGATCATACAACCTGGTTCCGCTTATCTCACCGGGAAGGAACTCATCCTTTACAAAGTTGCCTTCATAATCGTGGGCATACCTGTAATCTTTGTGATACCCCAGATCCTTCATCAGCTTTGTAGGGGCATTCCGTATATTAAGCGGAACGGGCAGGTCTCCCTTTTCCCTCACGAGGGCCTGGGCATTTTCAATTGCCATGTAGGCGGCATTGCTTTTTGGCGATATTGCAAGGTATAATGCCGTTTCCGATAGTATGATCCTCGATTCGGGCCATCCAATCACATTGATCGATTCAAAGCATGCCTGGGCCAGCAGAATGGCGTTGGGATTCGCCAGTCCGATGTCCTCGGCAGCCAGTATTACCATCCTTCGTGCAATGAATTTGGGATCCTCGCCACCTTCAACCATTCTTGCCAGCCAGTAAACAGCGGCATTGGGATCGCTTCCCCTTATCGATTTGATGAAGGCGGAAATTATATCATAGTGCTGTTCCCCGCTCTTGTCGTAAATAGCCAGGTTCTTTTGTACATGCCTGAGAACCGTGTTGTTGTCAATAATTATCTTTTCCTGGGCGCTTTTATCCGATTCTCCGGCCACGACCAGCTCGAGCGCGTTGAAAAGCTTCCTGGCATCACCTCCCGATATTCTGAGAAGAGCTTCATGTTCAGTGATCGTGATGTTGAATTTCCCGATGTACAGGTCTTTTTCAAGCGCCCTGTCGAGAAGGCTTTTAAGTTCCTTTTCTCCAAGCGGATCCATTACATATACCTGACAGCGTGAGAGAAGGGGGGAGATCACTTCAAAGGATGGATTCTCGGTTGTGGCCCCGATAAGTGTTATTATACCCTGTTCAACCGAGCCGAGAAGCGAGTCCTGCTGTGATTTATTGAACCTGTGTATTTCATCTATGAAAAGGATGGGATTGGGCTGATTGAAAAACTGCTGTTTCTTTGCCTTTTCAATGGTTTCCCTGACATCCTTTACACCCGAATGAACGGCACTCAGATGAAAAAATGGCCGTTTAAGGGTATTGGCAATGATCCAGGCAAGGCTTGTTTTACCCGTTCCGGGAGGCCCCCATAGTATAAAGGAGGGTATATTTCCCGATTCGATAGCTTTCCTGAGCACTCCCCTGGAGCCTACAAGATGCTCCTGACCGCAGAATTCATCAAGATTCTTCGGCCTCAGCCTGTCAGCCAGTGGTTGATTTGCCAGCATGGTCGCTTATTTGCCCAAAAATAATAAAACAATCGTGGAAAGAGTAACATGGCAGTGCTGCATTTTTCATATCCGATGCATCTATGTTTATTTTAGCTATTTTTCGACCCTGAAAACCCTATATCAATTTGATCATGATACGCGATCTGTTAATAATCCTTATCCTTGTTTTTATTGCCGTGGGATGCAGGCCTGAACCTTCCGGCCAGCGAGGCTCTTCAGGAAATATGCTGACAGCCGACAGCGGCATGGTCGTCTCCGCCCACCCGGAAGGCTCAGGGATTGGAGTAGCTATACTCAAAAGGGGTGGTAATGCCGTTGATGCTGCAGTGGCGACTGGTTTTGCCCTGGCGGTCTGTTATCCCGAGGCAGGGAACATAGGAGGAGGTGGATTTATGATAATCAGGGAAGCTGACGGAAGAAGCGCTATGATCGATTTCCGGGAAAGGGCACCGATGGCTGCCACTCCTGAAATGTTTCTCGATGATTCGGGTAATGTGGTGCCCGGACTGAGTACCGAAACCTGCCTGGCTGCCGGTGTTCCGGGAAGCGTCGACGGTCTGCTGGGAGTCCACTCGAGGTACGGGGTACTGCCCTTCAGGGATGTGATTCAACCGGCCATCGACCTTGCCAGGAAGGGTTTTCCGGTTACAGAAGACCAGGCAGCAGATTTTAACGGCAACAGGGAAATCTTTATAATGAGGAACAGGCGACTGCCTGCATTTGTCAAGGATACGCTGTGGACCGAAGGCGATACCCTGCGGCAGCCAGATCTGGCTGCAACCCTGGAAAGGATAAGGGACCTGGGAAGAGAAGGTTTTTATTCAGGGATCACTGCCCGGATGATTGTCAATGAGATGAAGAAGGGCAACGGCATTATCACGGCGGAAGATCTTGCCGGCTATAATTCCGAATTCAGGGATCCCCTCACGGGCGATTACAGGGGATATAAAATCATTACCGCTTCGCCTCCATCAGGAGGAGGAGTCATCCTTCTCCAGGTTCTGGGCATGATAGAACCTTTTAATCTGGCAGACATGGGCTTTCATTCAATGGAATCGGTTCACCTGATTGCAGAAGCCGAGAGAAGGGCATATGCCGACAGATCGAAGTACCTGGGCGACCCGGATTTTTATAAAATACCGCTTGCCCGGCTTCTGAGCGATGAATACCTTGAGGAGAGAATGAAAAGCTTCCTCCCCGATACAGTTTCACCGTCTTCCTCAATTTTCCCGGGCGTTATACCTCTTGCTGAAGGCAGCCAGACAACCCATTATTCTATTGCCGACAGGATGGGAATGGCAGTTTCGGTCACAACAACCCTGAATGCTACATTTGGAAGCAGCATTGTGGCCGACAGCACCGGATTCCTGCTTAACAACGAAATGGACGATTTTTCGGTCAAACCAGGTGTGCCGAATATGTTCGGACTTACAGGAGGAAATGTTAACTCGGCTGAGCCCGGTAAAAGAATGCTGAGCTCAATGACACCAGTCATTGTGGAAAAGGAGGGCAGACTGTTTTTGATAGCAGGCTCACCGGGGGGATCTACAATACCCGCTTCAGTGCTTCAGGTACTGGTTAATGTGATTGATTTCGGGATGAATATCTCAGATGCTGTTGACGCGGGGAGATTTTATCACCAGTGGCTTCCAGACCGCGTAAACTGGGAAAGTAACGGCCTTCCTCCTTCAACGGTTGATAAACTCCGTGCGGCAGGACATGAAATGAACGAGAGGAAGAGTATTGGAAGAGTGAATGCAATAATGATAATGCCAAATGGAAAGAAGGCTGGAGGACCCGACAGAAGAGGCAATAATTCGGCTTTGGGTTACTAAATTGCACATATTTGACTTTTTTTGCAGAATTGATATAAAATATAGGGTCTTCGGAAAATAAAATTCATGTTTTGCAGTTATTTTACTGTCTGTAAATGTTTTTGGAAACAGTACTTGAATAGTTTCAGATATTTATGCAGTTATGAAAAAGCCTCTGCTGATTACCCTGGGCATTATCGTTCTGATATTTGCCTTTCCGTTTTTTAACCTGATCCGATGGACTTTCCAGGAGAAAAAGCCTATGGACGTGCTTGTTCTCAACAAAACGGTGCCCACTCTCGACCGGATTCATCACAGGTCGCTGACATGGATACTCAATAACGATCGTTTTGTGAAGAAAGAAAATAAAGCATCCTATTCCTTCAAGAAAGACTATTACGGGTTTGCTCCTACAAGACCCCTTAAGGAAAGGGGGAATAAAACGAACGAGTACCATCTTACTGAAATGATTGACCTTCCCGACAAGACCGATGCAATCTATTTTACCGATACTTACGGGGTGTTCTTCAACGACTGGTACGTGGGTGTTAATAAAAGCAGGCGGTCGAGAAAGATATACGGAGGCCTGAACAACACCGACTATCTGCTGGTCAATGAAATGAAAAACAGGAACAAGCTTATTATACTCGAATACAATACACTAGGATTCCCGACTTCTGAATTCGAATCCTACAGAACCCAGGAAAAACTCGGGATAAAGATTTCAGGATGGACAGGCATGTATTTTGAAAAACTCGACACCACTTCCAAAAACTTCCCCGTGTGGATGGCTGCCATGTACAGGAAAGAGTACGGTGAGCCGTGGACATTCACAAAACCGGGAATAGTATTGCTGAGCGACAAAAATATTCTGGTACTGGAAGAGGGCACGCACCTCACGGATGCCAGGGCATATATACACACCGACGCTGAAAATGCTTCAAAATACGGATTACCCGAAACAGTAGTATTCGACAAGTGCTTTGATATCATCGACCCGCTTCAAAGCAACGTGATCTCACGCTTTGAACTCTCGACAACTGAAGCCGGAGATGCACTTCTCGAAGCCAGGATGCTCACAAACAGCTTCCCGGCAGTTAGCTGCGATTCAACAGGAAGGACCTTTTATTTCGCGGGTGATTTCGCCAACAATGACGTCAACTTTTGCCTGTCGCGGCTGAAGGGCTTCAACGGTATCAAGGGAATCAGTTACTCCGAAAAACCGGACGACCCACGCAGGTTCTTCTGGCTGTACTACAAGCCGCTTGTGAAGACTATTTTCAATAATTACTACAACTCGATAACGGAGTAAGGCTCAGGGCACAGGGCACAGGGCTCAGGGCTCAGGGCTCAGGGCTCAGGGGAAGAACCCTCGCATCGTGTGTCTTGCGTCTTTTGTCGTGCGTCTATTTCTTGTTTCCAAACTGCAGTTTCATTGATATCCCTGCATATCTTATCCTCAGGTCCATACTTGTAAGATCATTAACCGGCAGTTGAACAAAGGGTTCAACGAGCATGATGCCTGTTTTGCTGTAGGGGAAGGAATATCCGGCCGAAATGTTTGCCAACCCGAATAAGTCGGCGCTGCTGAATGAATCATATTCCTTTTCAACTTCAACAGTTGAAAACTTTGTGGCGACATTATACAAGTCGGGGGAAGTACCTAATTCATTAATTGTGTATTTGTTGACAACATTGGCTTTCAGTTGCTGACTGATATAGAACAGTGAGGAGGTTCCTGCTGAAACAAAAAAGCCGGAGCCTTTCCTTTCAAACAGGGTAACTACAAGATTCAGGGGCACTTCAAGGGCCACCATGCTTAAACGGCCTTTGTATGAGTGGGGGATGGCATTAGTACCGTCGTGAAGGGGGATATTATAGGACATATTTTCCATCTGGCCGCCGTTCTCCAGGCCGAACGACTGCATGGCAAGAGCCAGGCCCGGCCGGACCGATAACCTTCTGGTAATCTTCTGGCTTAGATAAAATCCCATTGACATACCGGAAGCAGGCGACGTTTTCTCTCCTGCCCGTGCCATTAAGCCCGACATGCCTGCCAGTATACTTCTTCCTCCGGAATTCTTTTCAGTATCAGCCAATGGCTCATAAATTTCAGATCCATCAGCAGGAATTATTGCCGGCATACTGTATTCAGGCCTTATTTCATCAGTCACTGCATTGTAAAACAACTCACTTAGGGCTATAGCAGGAGCAGGGACGGGAGAGATACCGGAATAAAGGGATCTGCTTTCCGGTGTTTCCCGGATAATTTTGCCTTCCCTGCCCGTTTGAGTTGTTTTCAGCAATATTTCCCCGTAAGCGGTTACAGGCAGAATATCCTGTTCTTTCCTTGCAGTCAGGCCGGTCGTGACTTCAGGTTCTGAAGCGCTTTCAGGAAGCAGGCTAAGTGCCGGAGCTGCTGAGTCCTGAACAAACCCTTCTTTGTTACTGCCGGCTGCTGATTCAACAGTTGAAATGAGTTCCCGGGCCGGCTGCCGTAGCGATAGACGATATGCAACACCTGCCCCAAGGCCGATTAACAGCAGAACTGATGCCGCCCTTACCCACAGAGGGAAGATGACCGCTCGTCTGCGCCTGCCTTTCTGCATTGCCACGAACGAGTCCCATCCCTCGTCGGTAAGGTGATCAGAATTGTAATTGCTGAATGCCTTCTTTATATTTTCCCTGAGCTTGTCGTCAAACTTATTCATGGCTCTATTTTTCAGGGTTA
Organism: Bacteroidales bacterium; assembly: GCA_034679225.1. GTDB lineage: Bacteria > Bacteroidota > Bacteroidia > Bacteroidales > VadinHA17 > LD21. The sequence goes on from JAXDBC010000026.1 coordinate 49,366, forward strand.
TAACTATTTACATACAGTTTCCTGAGCATCTTCTTTGCCCGGGAAAGAATAGTCCTTGATGCAGATGCGCTTATATCAAGCATTAAAGCTATCTCATCATGCGTGTAACCTTCGATCTCGTACAGGTTGAAGATTATTTTGTAATTCTCGGGAAGACGGCTGAAAAGCGACAGTATTTCCTTTGCCGAAAGTTCCGAATGCACCGGTGGATCTTCAGTTTCTCCGGCAAGTACCACGTCATTCAGAAGCATATTGACAGACTGCCATCTCGAGTTCTTCCGGTAGTTGTCCACGGAGGAATTGACAAGAATTCTTCCGTACCAGGCCATGAAGGACCTAGACCCGTCAAAATCCGATATATTTGCAAGTACCTTCATAAAGCTGTCATTAACTACCTCCATTGCTTCCTCATGGTTTTTCGTATATCTGATGCAGATTGACATGGCAAAGGAGAAGAAGCGCTTGTAGAGAAGCTCCGTGGCGCGGGGATTGCCGGCCAGGGACCCCCTGACAAGATCCATGTCTGACAATGTCTGTTCATATTCTTTTCTCCTTTTCATTCCCATCATCCGGATTAAGCCACATCAAAATAACTTAATTCGGATGATTTTCCACCAGATTTATCCATATTTCTGCTTTACCGGAATACAAAACCAAACTGAACCTCAAACCGGTTAAAGTGTGTAATAATCTCATTCATAGCCTGTCTCGTCCCATTTTGTTCGTGTTTGTAAGTGATCTTCTGATAACGGTAACCCACGCCGATATTCACTGCATTACGCCTCCAGGATGCCAGTTCCATGCCTGCCCCGGCATTGAACATCAGACCTCCCTTCGATTTTGGGACAGTGTAATAATAGTATCGCCCGTCTTCAAGTTCCCCGAAACTAAAAGACCATCCGCTCTTGATCCATGCGAAGGGTGATATCCGCGTCCTTAGCGGATAATATCTCAGGTCGGCATATAAAGGCATTACTGTCACATCAAGTTCTTCATAGCCTGTACCGAACCCTATACTCAGTCCATTTCTGAAAGTATAGGCGTTTGAAAAGTGAAAACTCATGCTGCCGGTTCTTTTCTCGTCATTGCGACCGGTTAGAGACGATGCTGAAAACCTTATCGAATAGCCTTGCCTGTCAATAAGCGCTTTTTCAATTCCCTGTGCAGGTGAGCTTAACGTGATATCTGATTTATTCAGGGTAATCACCTGGGGAGAAGTAATTCTCATCTTCAGGGAATCCGGACCGGACAATAGTATGGTGCCGGTCAGATGCGAACCGCCCTTAAGTACCACGGTCTGTTTTTTACTGTTTTGAGCAGAAAGTGATACGCTTAAAGCAATGGTCAGGATAACTGCTGTAATTCTTTCACAATTCATATTTTATTCTTCATTTCCTGTTATCTGGATAAGGCTTAGTTCCACTATGTTCTGTGGGTCGGAATAATCATACTGGTATATTCCTTTTTCCCCGACAAGCATGAGCGTACCATTCATTGGAATGACATCATAGGTATTGAAACCGGGATAATGAGCTATTTTCCTGTTTATGATCTCAAGTGGATCTGATTTGTCGTATATCTTCAGTCCGGCCGTTCCGTCACATATAAAAAGAAGGTCCCCGTCGATGCCGAGCCCGTGTGGGTTGTACATTGGATATGATTTCACCAGGTAGGGATTTGTGATAGAAGAAATATCAATAACTTCAAGCAGGTTCCGGCCATTGGCGCACCTGGTTCCCGAACGAAGTGTGACATAGGCATAGTTTTCATCGGCCACCACCGGATCGCAGGCGGTTATATGGTCATAATGCGATATTAGTCCGGGTTTCGTTGCATCACTGACATCATAGATCAGCATACCCGTAGTTGTTCCGACAAAAAGTTTCTCGCCAAGCAGAAAGAGTGTTTCCATGTTCCGGGAGACGTCAATACTGTCCACAATGCTCATTTTTTCAGCATTTGCTATATCAACTGTCTTCATCATCCAGGGATGGGCAATAAGGTAGAGGTAGTGGTCTTTAAGCATAAATCTTGCCATCGAACCTGCTGTTCCGGCTCCGGCCGACCATTTTGCAGAGCCGTCAGCAGACATAAGAAATGTCATATTTTCCGTGTAAATATTTTCTACCATGATCCTTCCGAGTTCGTGTTCCTCTGTAATCGTCCTTATTTCCCAGTCGACAATAACGCCCTTTGACTTGTCAACATTGGCATATGGATACCACTTGTCACCCTCCGGTACAATGTCAGGGAATATATTCTCGATCCTGTCGATTTCAACAGGGTTTTCAATATCGCTTATATCTATTGCAACAAGATCGATATAGCTGTCGGCAAAAAGAATATTCCCGCTGATTGCCATATCCACATTCCCCAGTATTTCGTAAAATGCAATTTTTGAAGGGTTGGCGGGGTCGGAATTATCGATTACATGGATGCCTTTGCCTGTTTCGTTAACAAAGAGATAATCATCCTTGAAATAGATCTTGCCCGGGTGAGATATTTCAATAGGATCACTCTTTGTGAAACTGGTCCGGAATTCACTGAACGACATATATACAGGCACATTGGCGTCGTATGTGACCCGTTCCACGGTTTTGTCCGAGCATGAAGATATAAATGCTGTCAGGATGAGAACCGTTAGTGATAATTTGATTGATGTTTTCATTTCAGGATTGTTATTTATTGTTGATTTCTTTTATATTGCTGGTTTTCAAAGTTGAAAGTTAAAAAGTTAAAAGTTAAAAAGTTAAAAGTATAAGCGACCTTGTGTCTTGTGTCATTTGCTAATTGTTAATTGATATCTATCAGTTAATTGTTAATTGCTAATTGCTAATTGCTAATTGCTCTCCACCTGCCACTTTTTAGTCCATTTCAGGATTCAAAACCTGCCCTATAAACAGCAGGGTGTTGGTTGTACGCTCTCGTATTGCAAAGACAAATGATTTGTCGATAATGAATTGATCTGGCTGGGATGGATAAGATTCTCTTATTGCAATTGTTGTCACTGCTGCAGCTTCAGTTCCGTCCTCATCGACATCGACGAAGGTGTTCTGTTTAACATAGCTGACAAATATCTGACTGTCGGATATACCTGACAGATCTGCCGATAGATTAAAAGCATCAACCATACCCATGCTCTTCAGCTGGTTGTTAAGGTATTTCTCGTAGGAGAATTTGAACTTTGGCATTGTAACATTTGTTTTGCTGAACTCCTGGAGTGCATCAAGGTCGGAACAAAGCTTATCCCATACCTGGTAAGTGAATGAAGGATACAATGCGTTCAGACTTTCATCAGGCACTATCACCACCATGGTGAAGTTGGTCTGGCCGTATGGCATTTCAATTGCCCTGAAGCCATTGTCCCGGGCAAGCTTCGAACCCACCTCGCCCTTCATCGTGGGAACATTGACCGTGGTGCCTCCATCGGGATGGAAAGGAAGTTCCTGTGTCATGGATTTGTCAAATTGGTAGCTCCAGTCGCCATTGAAATAAAGGGCATTCATAATGAACATTATATCATCCCCTGAAATCTCTTTTAACACTTCAGGTATTTTTCCTTTTGTATTGTCGCTGGCCCACTTATTGATCGTGCTAAGGGCAGAAGGGGCGGCAAAATCAAGTCCCTTGACGTTTGCCTTGTAATCATCGCTCATGGTGGCAAGGAAAGGCTGTTTTACATCGAACCCGTTTCGGTAGAATATCGCGTTTGCAAGGGCGAGCTGTACCTTGGGGTCGACTTTGAGCAACTGTCCGACAAGGCTCTTGTAGGCCTCGTTGATTTCGGAGATGCTCATTTCTGCAGGGTATTTGAGTGTCCCCTGTAATTGAGAATAGGTATCACCGCCGCAGCCGTTGAGGAGCATTGTAAGGGCCGTGCTTGCACTGAGAGGGGATAACATGAGATTCTTGTTTTCCGATTCAGTTACCC
>JAXDBC010000027.1:0-8372 GCA_034679225.1 Bacteroidales bacterium
CGGTAACAGAAGGCTATACTCTTATCGGCTGGTTCATTCAGCCCGAACTGGTGTACCGCCCCGTGAAGAAAGCGGAGCTGCGCCTCGGGGCTCACCTCCTCAGCTACGCGGGAACAAACAGGTTTTCGGTCGCCAGACCGGTCTTCTCAACCACCTGGCACTTTTCCGACCGCAGCCGGTTTACAATCGGATCGCTGCAGGGAAGCGACAAACACCGTATGCTCGATCCGCATTTCAGCAAGGAAAGAACCTACACCGATTTTCCGGAAGACGGACTTCAACTGCTAACCCAAAGCGACAGGATATTCAGCGATACCTGGATCAACTGGGAAAACTACATCTTCAGGGGTGACAATGAAAGGGAGATATTCACAGCAGGGGAATCATTCTGCTACACTCCAATGGACGAATCATCCCCTCTCAGTCTGGAATTACCGGTCCAGATCATGTTCAGGCACTACGGAGGTCAGATAAGCAACTATCCGGAACCTGTCGAGACTTTCATGAACCTGGCGGCCGGAGCAAAGGCGATGTACAGGCTAAACGAGAGCAGAAAGCTATCGGCAGGAATTGAAGTCCTGGCATTCTATGGAAGTTCAACGCGAGATAATGCTTCGTCAGGAATAAAAAGCGGTCAGGCATTATGGCTGAATGCGGCAGGTACTATTAGCCTGGCTGAGATAAAAGCCGGATTCTGGACCTCAAAGGACTATTTTGCACCCACGGGCAACTTTATATTCGGATCAGTCTCCGAACATCTCGGCAATGTGGTGGTATCCCCCAGAAAGCTGATAACCGGATCAGTTGACATCAGAGTCCCATCCCCCGGCCCACTGGAGTTTTACTTCAGCCTCGAAGGCTGGTACGACACTGACCTGAAGAACTTTGACAATGCCGTCACGCTTCATTTGCGCATTGATGAACTTGTGAAACTGATCACGGTGAAACGGCGGTAGAAGTATAATGTATTATGGATTATGGATTATGGATTATAGGCGATGGGGGAGCAATGGGCAATTAACAATGAGCAATTGGCAATTGGCGCAGGGCGCAGGGCTCAGGGCGCGGGGCGCGGGGCGCAGGGCTCAGGGCACAGGGCTCAGGGTCAACAAAAGAACGTACCGTATGCCGTGTACAGCTACGTTATAACAATGTTATAACATATTCAGGGCCAAATTTCTGACAGCTAAGCATATAGAAAGAGACCACAAGACCACAAGACCACAAGACCGCAAGACTGCAAGACCGCAAGACCGCAAGACCGCATGACCGCAAGACCGCATGCCGTTCTTTCAACTTTCAACTTTCTACTTTTTACTTTTTACTTACTTGCTCCACCTTGGCCGATATAAAACCTCCAGGGTACATTTTTCCAGTATTCTCCTGCATAGTCAATCCCTATCCTGGGACCGCTAAGGAATTCCGGCTTATGTCCGGTGTCTTCAATCCATATCCTGTCCGACAGGGCAAGGTCCTCCCCGTAAAATGACCGGTCGATGCCCAGAAGCCTTGCCACCCTGCCGGGTCCGTTGCAACCTTCTAGCCCCCTTATCAGGGCCGCCTGCGGATCATCCTCCTTACCGGTGACAACATTCAGCATCCAGTACATGCCGTAAACAAAGTATACATAAAGCTTTCCTCCTTCATGGAACATCACATCGGTTCTCGGTGTTCGTCCACGGCTGGCATGACAGGCCTTGTCGTCCCTACCCCTGTAAGCCTCGGTTTCAGTTATTGTGAATCGTTTAACAATACCGTCAGACGGCTTTATTGCCAGGGTTTTACCTAATAAGCCGGGAGCGACATCCAACACATCGCCGGTGTAAAAATCACGCCCCAGTTTTATTATCTCCGGACGGGAATTAATATCATATCTGCTTTTCATTGAAGACATACGCAAAAATACTCCGGCCGCTTTACGAAACAAAAATTCTGTTCAATATTCTTTTTTATTAGGAAATATGTCGTATTTTTGCAAACCCAAAATAAGGGGTTTTCGTGTTGTTTTCAAGTGTTTCAATTATAAAACAGATTAAAAGTGAACACCTTAAGTTACAAGACTATTTCAGCGAACAAGGCGACTGTTAACAAGGAATGGGTGATTGTTGACGCTGAAGGAGCGGCTCTCGGACGTCTGGCAAGCGTGATTGCATCAACCCTCAGGGGAAAACATAAGACAAATTTCACGCCTCATGTTGATTGCGGCGACAATGTTGTTGTTGTCAATGCCGAAAAAGTAACTCTTTCCGGCAGCAAGTGGGACCAGAAGGAATATGTCCGTCACACCGGATATCCTGGAGGACAGAGGAGTACCTCCGCAAAGGAGATGCACAGGAAAAGCCCTATAAGACTCGTTGAAGAGGCAGTAAAGGGGATGCTCCCAAAAAACAGGCTTGGCAGAGCTTTGTACAGGAATATGTATGTTTACGTCGGTCCGGAGCATCCGCATGAAGCCCAGAAGCCCAGAAAACTAGAATTATAATACACTAAGGAACAAATATGGAGCCAGTAAATGCACTTGGAAGAAGAAAAGCTGCCGTTGCCAGAGTAATATTAAGTGAAGGCAAGGGTAAAATAACGGTTAACGACAGGGATTATAAAGAATACTTCGGCGCCGAAACATTGCAGTTCGTGGTAACACAGCCGCTCGTTGTCCTTGATGCCACAAATAAATATGATATCAACGTCAATCTCACCGGAGGCGGAGTGAAGGGACAGGCTGAAGCACTCAGGCTTGGAATAACCAGGGCTCTGATAAAGATGGATGCTGAAAGCAAAACGGTGCTCAAGGCAAACGGTTTCGTGACACGCGATCCCCGCGAGGTCGAAAGAAAAAAGCCGGGCCAGCCTAAGGCACGCAAAAGATTCCAGTTCAGCAAACGCTAGGACTTATCTTATCAACCAAATATAGATGCAGGTTTAGTATCTAAATTGCAGAGACTCCCGTACCGGGGCTACCCTGCGATTGATCAAACAGAATGTAAACTTAAAAACAAGAAAATGGCAAGAACAAATTTCCAGGAACTGCTTGACGCGGGTGTTCACTTCGGACATCTGAAAAGAAAATGGAATCCTGCAATGGCACCCTATATCTTTATGGAGCGCAACGGGATTCATATCATTGACCTAGAGAAGACAGTCGTAAAAATCGAAGAGGCTGCCGCAGCCATGAAACAGATTGCCCGGTCGGGCAAGAAGATTCTCTTTGTTGCAACAAAGAAACAGGCCAAGGAAATAGTAGCCGAAAGAGTGAAAAAGGTTAACATGCCTTACGTTACCGAACGCTGGCCGGGCGGTATGCTTACCAACTTCCCCACGATCCGCAAGGCAGTGAAGAAGATGGGAAACATCGACAAAATGGCTACCGACGGAACTTTCAACAACCTTTCAAAACGCGAAAAACTACAGGTTACCCGCCAGAGAGCCAAACTTGAAAAAAACCTGGGAAGCATTGTCGACCTTACACGCCTTCCTTCCGCGCTATTCATAGTTGATGTGTGCAAGGAACGTATCGCCCTGAAGGAAGCAAAACGACTTGGTATACCTGTGTTTGCCATGGTTGATACAAACTCCGATCCATCGGATATAGAATTCCCAATCCCTGCCAACGACGATGCCTCGAAGTCAATTTCTCTTATCGTCGGCCTTCTCTGCGACTCAATCGAGGAAGGTCTCAACGAAAGGAAACTCGAGAAAGACAAGGAGCCGGCAGGCCAGAGAGAAAGGAAGGTAACGAGGAAAAATCTGGAAACAAAGGATATGCCCGATTCAGTGATCGAAGACCTTGCAGAGGAAGATGAAGAGGAAGAAGCCGGGGAAGAGGAGGAAGATTTCATCGAGGATGATGATGAAATAACTACCGATATCGAGGAGGGTGATGAAGAGTAATGATTCAGTTTTAACTTTAAAGTAAACAATAAAATGGCTAATATAAGTGCTGCAGATGTTGCAAGGCTGAGGAAAATGACGCTGGCCGGCATGATGGACTGCAAAAAGGCTCTTGAAGAGTCGAACGGCGATTTTGACAAGGCAGTTGAAATAATAAGGAAAAAGGGACAGGCTGTTGCCAGCAAAAGAGCTGACAGGGAAGCTACCGAGGGAGTCGTTCTGGCAAAAACCAACGCTGATTCAAGCACGGGAGCTCTGATAGTTCTAAACAGCGAAACCGACTTTGTAGCAAAAAATAACGATTTCATTGCTCTGGCCGGTAAAATACTTGATCTCGCTTTAACGAAAAAACCCGCCGACCTCGAAGCCCTCAAATCACTCCCTCTCGAGAATTCAACCGCGGAAGGAAAGGTAACTGAATACATGGGTATTATCGGCGAGAAACTTGAACTGGCTTACTATGAGAAAATAGAAGCTCCCTTTGTACAGGCTTATATCCACCCGGGAAACAAGCTGGCATCCCTCGCGGGTTTTTCAAAGGCAGGAATAGATGTACAGGTATATAAGGATGTGGTGATGCAGATAGCCGCCATGAATCCCGTTGCCCTCGACAAGGATGATGTGCCTGCAAAAGCTATTGAACAGGAACTGGAGATCGGAAGGGAACAGGCAAGACGCGAAGGAAAACCCGAGAATATGATCGACAAAATTGCCCAGGGTAAACTTGCAAAATTCTACAAGGAAAATACTCTCCTCAATCAGGAATTCATCAAAGACAGTAAAATAAATATCAGACAATACCTCGAGTCAATCGATAAGCAGCTGAAAATTACTGCCTTCAAACGCTTCAACCTCAACCAGTAAATGTAAGTTCATAAATTCAATATCAAGGTGGCGCCGATTGGCGCCATTTTTTTGCTATATTCGTCTCGCCGGATGCCAATTTACGGGCTTCCAGCCTGTTTCTACCAATCATTACATGAAACTCACATGTCGCAAATGCACAAATACGTATCTATATAATTTTCAGCTATTTAGGTTCCCGCTCTTGAACGGGCAGGTATCTTAGCATTAATATCAAAATTATATTATGATGAAACCCACATGTATTGCATATACAAACACTTATGTACATAATTTTCAAACATGTGGGTTCCCCCGCTTGAGCGGGGACCTTTAAAATAAAACTATATACGGATGAAATACAAAAGGATCCTACTGAAACTCAGCGGTGAGTCGCTTGCAGGCGATGACGGACAGGGCATCAGCAGCAGCGTCCTCGAAGATTATGCCTCACAGCTTAGCGAAATTGCCGGACTTGGCTGCGAGCTTGCCATTGTTATCGGAGGAGGAAACATATTCAGGGGGCTCAGCGGAACCAAAGCGGGCGTCGACCGGGTCAAGGGCGACCAGATGGGAATGCTTGCCACCGTTATCAACAGCCTCGCTCTCGAAAGCGCAATCCGTAATACCGGTGGCAGGGCAAAAGTCTTCACTTCAATCCGGATGGAACCGGTCGGCGAACTATATTCAAGCGACAAAGTAAAGGATGAGCTTTCAAAAGGAACTATATGCATCCTGTCGGGCGGAACCGGCAACCCCTTCTTTACCACCGATACCGCCGCCGCCCTCAGGGCTGTGGAAACCGGCGCCGAAATACTTCTCAAGGGAACCAGGGTCGACGGGGTCTACACTGATGATCCGGAGAAAAATCCGAATGCTGCCAGATTTGATACCCTGACTTTTGCCGAAGCAATAGAACGACAGCTGAAAGTAATGGATTCAACAGCCTTTACCATGTGCCGCGAAAACAACATGCCGGTAATAGTATTCGACATGAATAAAAGGGGAAACCTGAAGAAGGTGGTTAGCGGCATCAAAACAGGAACCATTGTAAGCAATTGATTGAACCGCTTCAATAAGATTTTTTTATTATTTTTGATCCTGATTTGCTTTTCAGAAAAACCGGCAAGCGTTTTTATTAAAGGAAGAACTGTCAATAATAACAACACCCTGAACTATGAATGAAGAAGTTGACCTTATAATGGAAGAGACTACCGAAAGAATGCAAAAGGCTCTCATCTATCTTGAGAACGAACTTGCCCATTTGCGTGCCGGACGGGCCACTCCTCTTCTGCTCGACGGCATAACTGTCGATTACTACGGTGTGAACTCACCGCTGAACCAGGTTTCGAACATCCATACGCCCGATGCCAAGACCATAATAATACAGGCATGGGAAAAGAGTATGCTCAATGTTATCGAAAAAGCAATAATGGCTGCCAATATCGGTCTCACTCCCATCAATAACGGAGAAATAATAAGGATCAACATCCCCGCCCTCACTGAAGAGAGAAGGCATCAGCTTGTCAAACAGGTCAGGAACGAGGGCGAAGTGGCCAGGATAAGTATACGAAACGCCCGCAAATGGGGCCTCGATGAGCTGAAAAGAATGCTTAAGGAAGGTCTTCCCGAAGATACAGAGGAAAATGCAGCCGAAAATATTCAGGAACTGGTGAAGGATTTCTCGACGAAGGTCGAAAAAGCAATAACAGCCAAGGAAAAGGAAGTAATGACCGTCTGAATTCACTTCTGACTGAAGGTCTGCTAATACCGGTGGATGATCCCGCCCTTACGGGAACAATATCCATCCATGAAATAATATAAAACTCTACGATTTTTTCCATCTGCGAAATAAAACCCGCCCTTCATTTGTCTATTAGGTGAATGAAATTAATGAATCAGGAACTTTAGGTTATGTATAACCTTTATAATCAAATCTTTTTCTAAATGAGAAGAACAATTATCATCACCGGTATCGTGGCAGGGCTGATCATCATTGCAATGATAGTTTTCAGCAGAATTGGGAAGATGAAGGAAGCCGCCGCCAATTATGCCGTTGCAGTAAAGGGCCCCTTTGAAATTTCAGTTTCAAATGCAGGAGAACTAACAGCCGAAAGATCGGTTGATATTATGGGTCCGGATATCATGCAAAGCATGCAACAGGGACCACAGCGCGGAGGCGGAGGCAGGGGAGGTCCCGGTATGCGGATCAGCAGCTTCAAGATACAGGATATCGTGGCGGAAGGAACTGAAGTGAAGGCCGGGGATTACATAGCCCAGCTCGACAGAACGGAATATGACAACTCTCTGAAAACGGCTCTCGAAAATCAGAATACCCTCCAGTCAAACCTCGAAATGGCAGTCCTCGACACAGCCGTGATGCTTACAAACCTTAGAGATGCCATTAGAAACCAGTATATTACCGTTGAACAGGCTGAAATAACACTGCAGGAATCAAAATATGAACCACCAGCCACTATCCGTCAGGCTGAAATCAATCTAAACAAACAAATAAGAGCCCTGGAGCAAAGGAAGAAAAACTATGAACTCCAGAAAGCAAAAGCCCTTGCCAACATCAGGGATAAGAAAAGACTTCGCGATGAAGGCCAGGAACTGGTAAATACACTGCAACACTTCCTTTCACAGTTTACAATTACAGCTCCGTCAGCTGGTATGGTCATCTACAAGGAAGAATTCAACGGTTCAAAAAGAAAATCCGGTTCTACCGTCAATCCTTTCGACAGGGTAATAGCCACACTACCCGATCTTACATCAATGATATCAACAACATATGTCAGCGAGATAGAGGTCAACAAGGTAAAGCCCGGCCAGAAAGTGAACATAACCATAGATGCCATTCCGGGAAAAACCTTCACGGGAACGGTGACAGAAGTTGCAAATATTGGCGAACAATTAGGTAACTCGGAATCTAAAATGTTCGAGGTCATTATAAAGTTAAATGGCAACAACCCTGAACTGAGACCTGCAATGACAACATCCAATAAGATAATAATCAACACCTTCGAGGACGTTGTGTCTATCCCTGTCGAATGTGTTCACGCCGACGCCGACGGTGTCCCCTTTGTCTATAAAAAGAACAGGACAAAACAGATAGTCGTTCTTGGTGAAATGAACGAGAAGCATATCATAATCAAGGAAGGCATTGAGCCGGGCTGCAATGTTTTCGTCATCACGCCCGAAGATGGATCCAAATTCAGGCTGGTCGGTAAGGAACTGATTGCTAAATCAGAATAAGCAAATTAACAGGGCGCAGGGCACAGGGCACAGGGCGCAGAGCTCAGGGCACAGGGCGCAGGGCGCAGGGCACAGGGCGCAGGGCACAGGGCGCAGAGCTCAGGGCAAAGAATGGCAAGCGGAGTGCGGGTTTGCATTAGAAGGATCCCCTCCGCCGGAGGGGTTGGGGGTGGGTTCTGACACATAATACATTGTCTTGCAGTAGTGCAGTCGTGCAGTCTTGCGGTCGTGCGGGTTTGCATTAGAAGGATCCCCTCCGCTGGAGGGGTTTGGGGTGGGTTCTGACACATAATACATTGTCGTGCAGTCGTACAGTCGTGCAGTCGTGCAGTCGTGCAGTCGTGCAGTCGTGCAGTCGTGCAGTCGTGCAGTCGTGCAGGTCGCTT